>SFQZ01000192.1 GCA_004562915.1 bacterium | reverse complement strand
ATTCACAACTGCTCTGCAGTCATATCGATACATCAGAATACCAGCATAATGCTTCTTATCAGATTTTAGCACTTCAATATCTTTCAGTAAATGCCTGGCCCCCTCAGTATCCTCATATTTTATCATTCTGGGAATCATTTTACCGGTGCTGGTAAACCAGCAGTCTGCCGCAACCTTATGTGGCACTCCCCGAATTGCTTGCTCCTGAAGTTTTTCCTCTTCCATACCGATTGCAAATCCCATCAAAGGACACCTCCTATTCTACGTTTACTTTCTTATAATCAACTGTACGTTTTTCCCGGCTGATACCACCTGACATGTGATCAATCCTGCTCCCTACAAAAACTGCCCGTTTTAAGGAATCCCTGCCATAACGCATCCGAATCTTATCTACAGTTGCATCCATATGCCCCAACTTTTCATAATCCGTTGTATCAAACATATCAAGCTGCCGCATATCCATATGATCCTTAATCCTGCTGGTATGAATGCCCAGATGCCGGATCCCTTTCCCATTCCAAAGAGAATCGAAAAGCTGACATGCACAACGATGAATTTCTATCGTTATATTGGTCGCATTATTCAAGGTCATCTGATGGCTTGCATACTGAAGATCAAATGTTTTGATTCCGACGGCGATTACCTCTGCACGGACGCCTGCCGCCCGCAATCTGGTTCCAACTGTCTCTGCCAAAGCAAGGAGAACCAGCTTTGCTGTAGATGCGTCTGTAACATCAAAAGCTATCGTTGTACTGTTCCCATATCCTTTATTTGCCGGAGCTTCTGACTGAACCACAGAAACATCCATCCCGTTCGCAAATGCCCAGATCACCTCCCCATGCTTTTTCAAATGGCTTTTCAGCATAATCGGATCAGACTGCGCCAACTCACCAATCGTATGGATTCCCATATGAAACAATTTCTTTGCAGTAGCTCGCCCGACAAAGAACAAGTCCGTTACCGGAAGTGGCCACATTTTCATCTCAATCTCATGTTTCCATAAGGTATGAATCCGATCAGGCTTTTGAAAATCACTTGCCATTTTCGCCAGCAGTTTATTCTCCGATACCCCTACATTCACCGTAAACCCTAATTCTTCCCTGATTTGATTCCGAATCCGGTTGGCTGCAGTGACCGGTTCTCCCCATAAACTTTCGGTACCGGTCATATCAACAAATGCCTCATCCACGCTATATTGCTCAACATCCGGAGAGTACTGCCGAAGAATCTCCATAAAAGCAGCGGAACATCTTTCATACAAACTATAATTCGGAGGAACCAATTTAAGCTGCGGACACTTTTGAAGTGCCTCCACAATACTCTCGCCGGTTTTGATATTATATTTCTTTGCCGGGATTGATTTCGCCAGGATAATTCCATGCCTCATGGCCATATCTCCACCGACAGCTGCTACTTCATCCCGCAGATCTACTTTTCCGCCTAAATGGTAGAGGCGGTAAACAGCCTTCCAGGAAAGGAAGGCTGAATTCACATCAATATGAAAAATCACTTCATTCAAACTTATGTTCGCCTCCTTTTAGATTATTATATCGAACTGGTGTTCTTTTTACAAGAGTGAAAATATGGAATCTACACATCATCTGATATTTTCTACTATCATTGATATAATAAAAGTCCTGTATACACAATATATAGTTTTTGATTATTTGACATCTTCTATATATAGTGTTAAAATAATACTGTAATCATTATTTGTGTCATCCGTAATGGATATTCACACGCAGTTTAGGTTTGTATATAAGTCAGGAGGATTACTCTGCCATCACAGAGCAGAGCCTTCTGGCTTTTTTATTTTGCAGGAATCTGCAGCATGTTAGAGAATGAACGCATTTGTGTCCATTCTCTTTTTTTGCCTAAACGCAGGAAGGAGGGAAGGACAAACGAATTATTCACAAAAATGATTGCCTAATAATTTACCAGAAGGGAGATTTTTATGAATTACAACGAATTTCAAGAAACATTACTCAAAGAACTGGAAAGCAGGCTTGATTCCCATATCAGCCTGAATCCTATCACAACGACTAAGAACAATAACACCCTGAAGCATGGAATTGAATTTTACAATGATACATCCAATATAAGCCCTGTTTTGTATCTGGACGAATGGTATGAATTCTACCTGACCGGAAAATCTCTTTCTCAGATTGCAGAAGATATTGTTGAGCTGTATCACCAGGCTGCAGATGTTTCCTTTACGGACACAGAAATGCTGCTCGATTATGAAAAACTTCAGGAAAAGATTCTCTACAAATTAGTCAATTTCAAGGCAAATCAATCCCTGCTAAAAGACATACCGCATATTCCATATTTGGATCTGGCAATTGTCTTTTATGTACTTTTGGACTGTAAGGATAGTAGAATGGCAACGGTTCTAATTCGAAATGAACATCTGAAGACCTGGGGAAAAGATCTAAATACCATCTTCTCAGATGCAAGAAAAAACACTCCTCGTGTCTTTCCGGCTGAACTCACACCTATGTCTGATTTTCTGCAAAATGCTTTTCCTAACTCAAATGAGTTTATAGATCCAGACAGAAATTGTGTCATGAAATCAGAATTGTTCATACTCTCTAATGCTATAAGACAACACGGTGCTATCTGTACATTGTATGATGATATCATGAATCAAATCGGGAAAACATTACAGGATGATTTTTTTGTCATTCCCAGCAGCGTACATGAAGTTCTGTTATTAAAAGCTTCTGATACTGACTGCATGGAATTAAACGAAATCATTCGGGAAGTCAATGAAACAACGGTCATCCCAGAAGAAATTCTTTCAGATCATGCATACTTTTATTCTCGGGATCGTAAGGAACTCCTATGTGCTTAACCAAAAATGCCATAAAATAACACCGAGCCGCCTGATTAAATTCAGACGGCTCCTTTTACGTTAAAAATAAACTCTGTTGTTCATAGTCCTGCCTTCGTGCCAGCTGTGGCGGCTTTTTATGCAGTGCATATTCCAAAAACGTGTCTTCATATACCCAATCTTCCAATTCAGATCTATCCAGTATCAATGGCATCCGATGATGCACCGGACTGACCGATTCATTTGCCTGGGTAGTTAAGATAATGAAATGATTATCATCCTGAAAGCGATTGTAAAACCCTGCCATGAATAAGACCGGCTGATTTTCTCTCAGGAAAGTAACTTTATTCTTATCCGGATCCCATTCATAAAACTGCTTTGCTGGAATGATACAGCGTCTGTGCATCACACTATCCCGGAACGACTTTCTTTCCAGAGCAGTTTCTGCTCTTGCATTGATCAGCAGCCCTTTTTTCTGATATTGCGGAAAGCCCCATGACATTTCTTCTGCCAAAAGATGTGGTTTCCTTCCAGTGATCACAGTTGCAGACTGAGAGGGATAAATATCACCCCTGCGCTCTCTTCTCAGTTTCTCATCCACCTCCCGGACCACTTTTTCTATTTCTCTGGCTGTATCATCATCCACATAATATCGTCCACACATTATTTTTCTTCCTTTTCTTCCTTTTTTTCAACTGTTACATATTTTTGATTTCTACTTGATGGACGATCCGGAATTGTCATTTGAAGTTCTCCTGCTTCACATAACGGCTTCAAGTATCTTTTCGCAAAGCTTTTGACATCCTTATATCCCATGTATACTGTAATTTCTTTTTTGCTTCTCGGTACTTTACAATATTCTAAAATCCTGTTCTGCAGACTATCCTGGGTGTTATCCTGGTGTTTATCTTGGGTGCTATCCTGGGTGCTATCTTGGGTGCTTGTATTTCTTCTATAGAAAATCACCGCAAATCCATATGCCTGCTGTTCAAATTCCACTCTACATCCTGCCGCTTTGCAAGCAGTATAAATACGCTTCAATCCTGTTGCAAAACTTTCCATATCTTTTGAGTAATATAACGTTCTTGTAATCAGTGGATTTCTTCTGACTGGTCTTTCATTTCCTTCAATAAATTTCTCTGGTGAAACTCCAGTCGGAAATGC
>SFQZ01000191.1 GCA_004562915.1 bacterium | reverse complement strand
GCTACCATGCGGTCATCTGACACAAAATCAAGCTGTGGAATCACCATATCAGAAAATGAATTTGCAGATACAATGCGGTCGATTTCATTTTCGCCTACAGAACCGAAGTTGTAAAATGCAATCGTCGTTTTTACATTTCCATCATTGATATCCAGCATAGACACTGCAAGTTTGATGGCATCGTTCGACAGTGCAATCGCGATCGGATATCCACCATCCTCTCCATAAATAGCTCCGTTTACCAGCTCTTTTCCATTTTTGTCATACACTACAAGATACGAATTGGATTGATCTCCCATTAACACCGCAACCGTTCCCTGTGCAGCGATGCTCACCTGCTCAATGGTCATCGTTGTCTCTATGTTTGACACCAGCCCCTGCGAAGTCATGATATAAATCTGCGTTCCCTTTTTGTCATATATGACCAGATAATCCTCACACATATCGATAGTCGGTTTCGCCATCTCATAGGTCTGATTCCAGATCCGTTCATTATAAGTATCCGTATACAAAGCACCATCATTGCTGTATTTCAAAATGTTCCCCTGAAACTCTTCAAAAATGGTTGCTGCTGTGTCCGAACGTTCCACAGTTGAATTCACATCAAAATCTTCGTAATGGCGCAAAGCCAGAAAGAGAAATAAGCCTGCAATGATCACGAAAACGATCAGCGCCGTCACCAGTGTTCTTTTTAAAATCTTTAACCGGTGTTCCCTTATTTTCTGTTTATATTCATCCATATCCATTGCCGGCACGGTCTTAAATTTCTTTTTATCCTGTTCTGTCATGCTTTCTCCCAAATTCTGGTGTTTTTGCAGTCCTTCACTTCTTTTTACTGCAAAGTTGCTTTTATTATAGCACGCCCCGGCTTTTGTTTCACTTCTTTTTTAATTCGGCAGTGTCAGATACTGGCCTTCATAGATTGCATCCGGATTGTCGATTCCATTTGTCTCGCATAGCTTGTCCATCATAGCGGTAGTATTGTAAACTTTCCGGCAGATTCCCACAAGACTGTCACCCTTTTGCACAATGTAATAACCCTGCGAGAGATACTGGCTTGCTTCTGGCTGCACCACTGCTGTTTCCTGTGCCTGTGCATTGTCCGCCTGCACTGTACCTGTGTCTGTCTGTGTTTCCGTCTGATCCGTATTCCCCTGCACCTGCGCACTGTCTCCCTCTGCTGCTGTCTGTTCTTCTACCTGTTGCATATCGGCTGCCGCCTCTGTCTGTGTATTGTCCTGTGGTGTAATGTTTCCCTCTACCGATTCTACTCTGACCATTACATCTGTCTCAGAAGATGACTCCTGCGTCTCTGTTTCCATCAGCTTTGTGCTGTTCATCTGCATCAGCGCCGTCTCCATTGCATTCATTTTCTGATGATTCTGAAACGCTGCAAATCCCAGACCACACACCACCAGAAAAAGTAAAATAGAAAGTCCGTAAGATGGAATCATTTTTGTTTTCTGCCCTTTTTGCTCCAGATAGGTACGGTAAGAACTCGTCCGTTCTTTTTCATTTTCCTCTTCTCTTGCATAATTCTCATCATTTTTCATTTCTGCAAAAAAATGTTCACTCCATGATTCCTGTTCCTGATTTTTTTCTTTCTGATTATCCTCCTGCATCATCTCCTGTTTTTCATTCTGTTTCTTTTGAATAGATGTATCTTTTTTCCGCTCATCATCTATTATAGCGGATAAAGCAAACGATTTTTGTGCGTAATAAATGTAATATCCTGCTCTTCTCTTAAGATAGCCATTTTTCAGGCTATAAAAGGCATCCTCTTTTTCCAGAGAGTCCATAAGATACAAAATCTGGTGTTCCCCGCCAAAATAAGTCCGGTGCAGTTTCTCAATTGCAACCGTGAGATTCGGCAACTGTCCACGGATATCCATCGCCCAGCCGACAATGACCATATTGTCATAAGCATGTTTCAGTTTTTTATAAAGATACGCCCAACTGTCATCGCTCCACACTGGGCACTCCCCCTCAAATGCAATCTCTTCCAGACAGATTGCCGCCTCCACAAATACGCATTGCCTGCCAATCATATTTTCAAATCTTCCAAGCAAAACATAAACCGTTTTCTCCTGCAATGCATCGTAAGGATGCATATATTCATGTACTTTATTTTCTATGTAAATGCGGTCTCCAATATCCGGCGATCCGATCTGTCTGATATTCTTAGGTAGTTCTCTCTTTTCCTGTTCACTGTCAAAACTTTCTTCCCGAATGATCTCAATCATATATAAACCCCTTTCCGCTGCCTGTCCCATTGATGGGTGACGTTTACTTTACAGGAAATCCTAGCACAAGACGGACGCATATTTTGGCGGATTGTATCCTTCCCGAAAAAATTATTTCGACAAAAAAACCGATATACCGGAAAATTCCGGCATATCGGGTTTTCTTTCTACCTTGTTTTATTTTTTCACAAGAATATTTTAAAAATTTATTTTACAAATGCTTTTACTTTCTTGTAAATGCCTTCTGCATCCAGACCATATTTTTTGATCAGTTCGAGTGCAGGACCGGACTCACCGAACACATCATTGATACCAATCTTTAATACTTTTGTAGGTGCTTCCTCGCAAAGAACATCACATACAGCACTTCCAAGACCACCAATCACAGAATGTTCCTCTACCGTGACAACTTTTCCAGTCTTTAAAGCAGATTTTACGACAAGCTCACGATCTAATGGCTTGATCGTATGAATGTTGATGATCTCCGCATTGATACCGTCCGCCGCAAGCATTTTTTCTGCTTCGATTGTCTCATTTACACAGAGACCGGTTGCAAAGATTGTTACATCTGTTCCTTCTTTTAATACGATTCCTTTTCCAATCTCAAATTTGTAAGTTGCCTCATCGTTGAATACCGGCACTGCCAGACGTCCAAAACGAAGATAAACAGGTCCTACATGCTCATAAGCTTCTTTCACCGCTGCTCTTGCTTCCACATCATCTGCAGGATTGATCACGACCATTCCAGGGATTTCTCTCATCAGACCGATATCTTCGAGACACTGGTGTGTTGCTCCGTCTTCTCCAACAGAGATACCAGCGTGTGTTGCTCCGATTTTTACATTCAAATGAGGATATCCGATTGCATTACGAACCTGCTCATAAGCACGTCCTGCTGCAAACATTGCAAAAGAACTGATAAATGGAACTTTTCCGCATGCTGCAACACCCGCTGCGATACCTGTCATATTTGCCTCTGCAATACCAATATCCCAATGGCGCTCCGGGAAAGCTTTTTTGAACATACCTGTCTTGGTTGCGCCTGCTAAGTCTGCGTCTAAAACAATCAGATCGTCATGTTCTTTTCCAAGTTCAACTAAAGCATTACCATAACTATCACGTGTTGCTACTTTCTTTATTTCTGACATAATGCTTCACCTACTTTCTCTAAATCTGCCATTGCAACTTCATACTGCTCATCATTTGGAGCTTTTCCATGCCAGTCACAAACATTTTCCATGAAGGAAACGCCTTTTCCTTTTACTGTCTTGGCGATAATTGCTGTCGGCATTCCCTTTGTCTCTCTTGCTTCCTTAAATGCCGCACGAATCTGATCAAAGTCATTTCCATCAATGTTGATCACATGGAAGTTGAATGCCTCAAATTTTTTATCGATTGGATACGGAGAACATACTTCGTCCACTGCACCGTCAATCTGAAGGTTATTGTTATCTACAACGACTACAAGGTTGTCCAGTTTCTTAAAGCCAGCCCACATTGCTGCTTCCCAGATCTGTCCTTCCTGAATCTCTCCATCACCACAAAGTGTGTATACACGGTAATCTTTTTTGTCATACTTTCCAACTGCCGCCATACCAACTGCAACAGAAAGTCCCTGTCCAAGTGATCCGCTGGACATATCAACACCTGGAATATGTTTCATATCCGGATGTCCCTGTAAATAAGAACCTGTGTGACGCAATGTAACGAGGTCCTCTTTTGGGAAGTATCCTCTCTCTGCTAATGTAGAGTATAATCCTGGAGCAACATG
>SFQZ01000190.1 GCA_004562915.1 bacterium | reverse complement strand
TGAGTTCCTATCGTGATCCAAATGTGAAGAAAACAATGGAAACATTCCGCGATACTTCAAACTGGTTGAAAACATTAGAGACAGAGGAACAGGAACTTCTGAATTATAAGATCGGGGCAGTTGCAAGATATGACCGGATTCCGAAGACATATGCACAGGTGAAACGAATGGATGCCTGGTATTTGCGTGAAGAAATGCCGCAGACGAGGGCTGGTATCAGAAAAGGATTGTTAAAAGCATCAAAAGAAGAACTGAAAAACAGATATCAGGCACTGGAAAGATTTGCCAAAGAGGGCACAGCCTGCGTGCTGGGAAATAGAGAGAGAATTGAAGAAGCAGCGGACGAATTTGATAAGATCATAGTATTGATGGAGTAAGGTTTGAGGAGAAATGAGAAGATGAAGAAAGAAAATATCTGGATGACATATGATGAGAAAGAAAACGATGAGCTTCATAATACCTGTGAATTATATAAATCCTGGCTGGACAGAGCAAAAACCGAGAGGGAATGTGTGGATTTGGTAACAGAACTGGCCAAGGAAGCAGGATATCATGAGCTTGGAGAGTATCTGGAAGGCAGAAGAGAAATAAGAGCAGGAGAAAAGATTTATGTCACCTGTATGAAAAAATGCATTGCACTCTTTCGGATGGGGGAAAAACCGATATCCGAGGGCATGAACATTCTGGGGGCACACATTGATTCACCCAGAATTGACGTAAAACAGAATCCGGTTTATGAAAATGAAGGATTTGCATATCTGGACACACATTATTATGGGGGTATTAAGAAATACCAGTGGGTAACACAGCCTTTGGCACTTCACGGAGTGGTTGCAATGAAGGATGGACATTGTGTAAACATCAGCATCGGCGAAAAAGCAGACGAGCCGGTTTTTGTCATTACAGACCTTCTGGTACATCTCGCTTCACAGCAGATGGATAAAAAGGCCGGAGAAGTCATCGAAGGGGAAAAACTGGATCTTCTGATCGGAAACTGTCCCATCGACAAAGATGAAAATCTGCAAGAAGCCGAAAAAGAAGCAGTCAAAGCAAATGTTTTGAGCATTCTTGAAAAATCTTATGGAATCAGCGAGGAAGATTTTGCATCGGCTGAACTGGAAATTGTACCGGCGGGAAAGGCTAGAGATCTTGGTTTGGATCGCAGTATGATTCTTGCATATGGACAGGATGACCGCATTTGCGCATTTACATCTGTTATGGCTATGCTGAATGTTAAAAACAGCAGTCGTTCTGCGTGTTGTCTGCTGGTGGATAAAGAAGAGATTGGCAGTGTCGGAGCAACAGGAATGCACTCGCGATTTTTCGAAAATATGGTAGCTGAGCTGATTGCCTTAACAGAAGGGGAATCAGATCTGAAAGTAAGAAGAGCACTTGCAGGATCAAAAATGCTCTCTTCCGATGTAAGCGCAGCATATGATCCGTTATTTGCAGACGTATTTGAAAAACGAAGTGCAGCATTTCTTACAAAAGGGCTTGCGTTCAATAAATTTACCGGAAGCCGTGGCAAAAGCGGATCCAATGATGCAAATGCCGAGTATCTGGGAGAAATCCGTAGAATGATGGAGGAAGCCGGTGTGGCATATCAGTTTGCGGAACTTGGAAAGGTGGATGTCGGAGGCGGCGGTACAATCGCATATATTATGGCAAACTACGGCATGGATGTCATCGATTCCGGTGTGGCGGTGCTGAATATGCATGCACCATATGAAGTGAGCAGCAAATCTGATATTTATCAGGCTGTGAAAGGTTATGAAGCGTTTTTGAAATGGGGATGTGAATGTGAAAGACTATAAGAAAAAGTTGATCAATATTTTAGCCGTTATATTGGGAAACGCTATTCTGGCATTGGGAGTGGTTGCATTTGTTGTTCCTGCAGGGATTCCGATGGGAGGAGCAACCGGAGTTGGAATTGCATTGAATCATTTCTGGGGGGTTAGGATATCCATCGTCGTTTTCCTAATGAATTCTTTTATACTTCTGATAGCATGGTTTGTTATTGGCGCTGATTTTGTTGGGAAAACTATATTAAGTGTGATTATTTATCCGATTTTATTGGAAGTGATTCAGAAAATTCCGGGTATCACGAATATAACGGATAATATATTTCTGGCGGCAATCTACGGAGGTGTACTGATTGGATTAAGTATGGCGGTTGTAGTAAGAGTCGGAGGATCAACCGGCGGAACGGATGCTATTGGAATGATACTTAATAAAAAGACTTCGTTGTCAGTAGGAACGGGGGTTTATCTTGCTGATGTCGTCGTTTTGGGGATGCAGGCTGTATTTAGTGATATGGAACAGATACTATATGCGATTCTGGTCGTCATTTTAACAACAATTGTCATGAATAAAATGATTCCGAATGGCAAAACATCCATGCAGGTTCTAATCATTTCGAAAGAATACAGAAAAATACAGAAAAAAATTCTTCGTGAAATTGAAGCAGGAGTCACAATGTTCCAGATTCAGACCGGATGCGCCGGTGAATACCAGCAAGGGGTGATGTGTGTGATACCACGTCATAAGCTTTTCGCTTTGAAAGAAATGGTATGTGCGACCGATCCGAATGCGTTTTTGACAATTACACAGATCAATGAAGTGAATGGACAGGGATTTACCAGGGAACGAGTAGAATACAATGAACTTCGATATGATGCGGAAGAATCTGATATACCGGCTATCAATGCACCAGTATACTAGTATAGCGTTCCGAAAATAACTGGACCACTCACTTGTCTCCTTCTCCGATTGCACAGATCAAAAAGCCTCAGTGTAGCTGGCACGCGGAAAGCAGGATGACAATAATTGGACTTTTGAGCTTTGATGAAGTATGATAATAAATACGAAATCAAGGCTCATTTTTATTATAGATTTATGGGTTATCATGTATAATGATAAGAAAACAATATAACATGAAAAAGACAGGAGGGAGTGAAAGGATCTATTGCTTAAAGCATTTTGATTCGGTTTTGCTGAAGTTTTCTGCAAATATTGTATCAATTATTGGAATTTCGGTTCAAACGGCATTCTCGATATAATTTACCTTAGAAACGGTTGGGTATGATTGAAAGGCAGATACAGAAAAGGGCGGGAATATTGCTCTCAGGTGGGAAATGTTAGGAAAGAGGGGAAAGTAAGGACTAAAATATTGAGTTTTTTTAATTTCTGTGGTAGCATTTACACGTCAAATATTTTTGATTATTATCAAATTAAGTAATATTTTGGGGAATACGCAAACAATAGCGTGCCAAAGGGCGCTGCTCGTGGCAAAAGAAACGTCCCTGCAAAGGAGAAAATTATGAAATTAGGCATTGTTGGATTACCAAACGTAGGAAAAAGTACACTTTTTAACTCACTGACCAAAGCCGGTGCAGAGTCTGCGAACTATCCGTTCTGTACGATTGACCCGAACGTGGGTGTTGTTACCGTTCCGGACGAGCGCCTGAACGTCCTCGGGGAAATGTACCACACAAAGAAGATCATCCCGGCAGCGATTGAATTTGTAGACATCGCCGGCCTGGTAAAAGGTGCATCCAAAGGAGAGGGACTTGGCAATCAGTTCCTTGCCAATATCCGTGAGGTGGATGCGATTGTTCATGTTGTGAGATGTTTTGAGGACAGCAACATTGTACATGTAGACGGAAGCATTAACCCGCTCCGGGATATCGAAACGATCAATCTGGAATTGATTTTCTCGGATCTGGAAATACTGGAAAGAAGAATTTCGAAAGCTGTTCGCGCTGCGAGAAATGATAAGATGGTTGCGAAAGAACTTGCTCTTATGGAGCGAATCAAGGCGCATCTGGAGGAAGGAAAGCTTGCTAAGACTTTTGACGGGGTTCAGGATGAGGACGAGCAGGCATGGCTGGAAAGCTACAATCTTCTGACTTACAAACCGGTAATTTTTGCGGCAAATGTGAAAGAAGATGATCTCGCGGATGACGGTGCTTCGAATGCAGGAGTGCAGAGTGTGCGTAAATATGCGGCAAATGAGAACTGTGAAGTGTTTGTGGTTTGTGCACAGATTGAGCAG
>SFQZ01000050.1 GCA_004562915.1 bacterium | reverse complement strand
CATAGCAGGGTTTGGGGAAGGCACTCCCCAACAAGTTTCCCGCGAGGGGCAAAACCGCAGAATTGCGGATTTTGGCACCGTGGTAGAAACTTGCTCTAAAAAAGTGACGCTTTCGGCTGCGTCTACCAATACTACAATTCCAGCGGGGCGTTCTGGCTTCTCTGGCTTCCATTAACAAAGCGATTGAAGCGGCGGTTTCTGCCCGCTGTTCACTAACAAGACACCGCAAAAGTGGTTTTCTGCCCGCCATTTTCCCTTGACGGAGAAAAAATTTTGCCAACTATGCGGGCGGCATTTTTGAAAAAATCCCTCTCACTACCTACAACACCGAACAGGACAAAAATGACGGAGATTTTCAGAAATTTCTATCTTATTTTCCCTTTTCGCCGTGTAATACAGGGGTTTTTCAAAAACGCCGAATGAAACAGGAATTTTTTCTGGTTTGCTTTGCATAGGTAATGCAGAAAAGGCGATTCCGGCAACCGCAAGGCGCAAAAAAAGCAGGAAACCTTGTAGCTGATTTCCTGCTCGGTGTGCCGCTATATGGCGGCAGTTATTCAGTTGTAGGTGACGGGCTATCTAAAAAACGGAACTTGAACAATGCTTTCAGAAGTGTTTCGGTGATGTATTCCTCTATGTCCTTGTCTGCCTGTCCGTCTACAAGGGCAGCGTACCGTATGCGGCGGCTGTAATACTGCAATACGGTGTTGACCGCTTCCGGCTCACCGCTGGTAGCCTGTACGATTGTTTCATAGGGGAGAAGCCTGTTATTCCTCATGCGCCATTCCCTCCATTTCCTCATAAAGCTGATGTACGGCTTTGCGGATATGGTAGCCCGCTGCGCTGCGGCTGCGTCCGTACCGTCTGCCGATTTCATGTTGTGGAATACGTTTGAAAAAGGACAGGTAAACCATTTCCCGCTCTTGCGCTGGCAGACGGGAGAGGGCTTCCACAAGCAGGGCATTATCAAAAAGGACGGTATTACCGCATAGGATAAGCGTGCATTGTTCGTCCGGCTCCGGTGCTATGAAATATTCATCTTCTGTGCCTAAAGGGTAGTGCTTTTCATCTGTGAGGTAATCAAGGGATATTTCTCTTTTGTTCTTCCGGCTCCTTGTCCTTAATGCTGTAAGCATGGCGTTGCGGATAACAACTTTACAAAAGGCATGGAACGTGTACTCGATATGTTCCCGGTATTCTTCCGTACAGGTCATGGAAATTCCCCCTTTCCTCCATAAAGGGTTGTGTCTGGTTGATAGTTGCCTTTTATGATGTAAGGGGCGGCAGCACTTTAGGCTGTCGCTCCTTAGCTGCTCAACTGCAAAACCGGGCGGGGCTGTCAACGGTGGGCGAAGCCCATTTACTTGCCGTTGACTGGCTCGGCTGGCTTTGCTATCTCGGTTAGTATTCCTTTTTTCTGAAAATGCTGACAGTCAAAGGATAAGATAAAACATACACTAATAATGAACAGGCAAGTATAGCAATTCCTCCACATATAAGCTGTGGTGTAGTCATCTTGGGAAACAACGTATTTATGAGAGTAGAAAGTCCCATGACGATTCCAATACCGCAAAGTAAGCTAATTATCAAGAAAACTTCATTTCGTTCCTCCCCTCCCAAATAAAACAGTGGGAAAAATATTGCTCCCATAAACAGACTAATCCCGATTCCAATAACGAACAGCATGAAAATATCTACATTTCTGTCAAGGGTAACGCCATGCAGCATAATGGAAAGTGCTACACCGATTCCCGCATAAGCTATTCCAACAATCAGCCATAGAATTTGACTTATAAAATAACTTTTCACAATATCTGACCGTTTTACAGGAGCGGTCAACTTGTATTTACTCCATTTAGTAGAACTTTCTTTTCTCAAACCTGCAAGCGCATTTAAGGAAAAACCAATCATTCCCAATAACGCATAACCCATAAGCAAAGACGGGCTGATAACAGCAACAACAAAAATTCCTAACAGCAACATAAAGGCTGAAAATGCTTTTGCATTTGAACGTACAGCAAAGTAATTGTTTTTGAGAAGTCCTTTCATACTCGCTCCCCCTTTACTAAAAGCAACATAATTTCATCAACGGAAACATGGTCTATGACAACGCCTTTATATTTTCTCTGTGCTTCTTTCCCGTTAGACACCAATACGTCAATTTGAAAGTCGCGCTTTCGATATGCAAGAATATCTTTAGGGTCTAATGCAAGAAATTGATTTTCCTTGCAGCGCATGACAGCAAAGTTATAAGCCAGATCGTTTTTTGATACCGTCATTATAAGTTTACCATTGTGAATGAAAGTGATGTAATCAGCAACTTTTTCCAAATCGCTTGTAATGTGAGAAGATAGAAGAATAGCATGGTCTTCTTCCTGCACAAACTCAAGAAATACGTCAAGCATTTCATCACGCATGATAGGGTCTAAGCCGCTTGTAGCTTCGTCCAAAATCAGTAATTGCGGGTGGTGTGCTAATGCAGCAGCAATCGCTAATTTCATTGTCATGCCTCTGGAATAATGCTTGATTTTTTGCTTTTCCGGTAAGTGGAAATCTTCTAAATATTTCTGGAATAATGCGTTATCCCATTGGGTATAAAGTCCTCCCATGATTTGTGATAATTGCCTTGCCGTCCAATCAAGCGGGAAATTATCTCCGTCATATACAACACCGATTTTTTCACGCATATCCGTGTCTGCGTCCAGCATCTCTTTTCCAAACAGCTTTACCGTCCCATTGTCTTTTGCGATTGTATTCAAAATGCAGCCTATGGTAGTAGTCTTGCCAGCACCATTTTCTCCAACAAAACCCATAATCGCTCCATAAGGTAAAGAAAAAGATACGTTATCCAACACAAAATCCGACTTTGGAAATGTCTTGGATAATGATTTCAATTCTAAAATGTTTTCCATGCTATTCGTCCTCCAGATAGAATAAGGCTAACAGTTCCGTCAATTTTTCAAGAGAAATATTGCTCATTCGTCCAATTTCTGCGGCTGCCTGCAAGTGTTCTTCTGCAATACGTTGTTGTTCCTCTTGATAAAATTCTTTGTTTTGTGCCGATACAAAACTCCCTCTGCCGACAGTCGTTTCAATAAAACCGTCCCTCTGCAAATCCTCGTATGCTTTTTGGACGGTAATCACACTAACATGAATAGATTTTGCCAGTGAACGCATTGAGGGAATAGCGTCTCCGGCTTGTAATTCTCCACTCATTATCATTGCTTTTATCTGCGATGTGATTTGCTCATATATCGGCTTGTTCGCATTATTGCTGATAATGATTTCCATAACTCACCGCCTTTGTTTTCTTAATTGTACTTAATGTACAAGTACATTATAGCACCTTTGCTAATATAGTCAACCCATAAAATAAGATTGCCAGATACAGTTAGCAAGTCAATATCTGTATCTGGCATACGGGATAGTGGCGGTCTGCCTATTAAATTCTTGTGTGATACTTTACCGCACATGAGCATTCGCACCAGGGTTATCGTTACCATAGCCTTCCAGAAGATTGATTGCACCCCAGATGCCCAAGCCTGCGCCCAAGGCAACTACCAGAGTCTGAAGAACAGTTACTGCGCTGTTGAAAAATTCCATATATTATTTCCTCCTTGAAATGAATTGGGGCTGGGTGCTTTGACCCAACCCCGTGTTTGGTTATTGAGTTGTGATCGGCTGACAATTAGCCAAAGAGACCGCTGAGCAGAGGTACGAGGGTAATACCGATGAGGGCAACACCGCCGCCTGCCATCAGCTGCTTCATACCCTGAGACTTCGCACCAGGGTTGTCATTACCGTAGCCTTCCAGAAGATTGATTGCACCCCAGATACCGAGACCTGCACCCAGAGCAACTACCAGAGTCTGAAGAACACCAACTGCGCTATTGAAAAATTCCATATATTTTCCTCCTGTAATTTGAAATTTTGTTTTGAAATGAAAAAAGCCCTCCGTGATACCGGAAACACCGGACGGAAGGCGAACACATGGGAGCTATTCAATTACAATCATATCTATCACCACCGCCTTTCCGGGAAAAAGAAAAATGGTCAGCTTTCCGTTTCATTACGGTTCAGCAGACCATCTCGTGCCTGTGCAATTTTGTGGATACGGCTACTCAACTGTGCAATCGTAGCGTTAATCTCATGCTGATTGTCTGCGTAGAAATAGCCATCAAGGTCGCTGCAAATGGGCTTGCCCTTACAACGAAGGGAATTGACCATTCTTCTGATCTCAGACCCCTTTACATGAAAAACGGTCTCAAGTGTCTTACTTGAAACCGGATTGTTCGCTCCTCTGAAATTCTTCGCAAGATATTCGCAGAGAGTTTCTTCGATATTGAGTTTTTCAGCCTTATCCATGGAACCTCCTTTTTAGTCGGCATCGACTACTACATATTCATCACCTGCCTTTAATTTCAGCCTGCGACTGAGGAACTGTTCGATGTTGAACTCGTTCTTCTTATCGAAGTCTGAGGTGTACTTATAGTTCGGATGCTGCGTCAGATCGTACTTGTCGGATTTGAACGGTCTCACACCACGCAGCTGTAGGATACACTTACCACCATCCAGAACTGCCAGTTCGTCCACGGTTGCAAGGTCTTTGCCCAGCTTCTGATAATTCATGCCGTAGGACGGGCTGTTACCTCTGGTGTTGGAGGTGTTGTAAGTGTCGATAGTTTCCTTGCCCAGCGCCTGATTCAACTCTTTCAGCGTAGTCGGCTCAGAACCACCGAGGAAAATACGGGAGTCCATGTTGCCGATGATGGTATCAGCGTTGTCCTTATAGATGGCTTTCAGCTGTGACTGTGCCTGAAGAACCAGACAGGCCGAAATCTCACGGCTTCGGATGGTCGCAACCAACTTTTCCAGATTAGGAATCTGTCCGATGTTTGCCGCTTCGTCGATCAGGCAGCGCACATGAACCGGCAGTCTGCCACCGTACACATCATCTGCTTTTTCGCAGAGCAGGTTGAACAACTGGGTATAAATCATGGAAATCAAGAAATTAAAGGTCGCATCCGTATCCGACATAATCAGGAACAGCGCCGTTTTCTTGTCTCCGAGGGTATCCAACTGCAATTCGTCGTAGGCAGTTACATCTCTGACCTCCTGAATATCAAACGGGGCAAGTCTCGCACCACAGGAGATCAGGATACTCTTTGCCGTTTTACCGGCAGCCAGTTTGTACTTCTTGTACTGGCGAACTGCAAAGTGATTTGGCTTTTTCTTTTCCAAAGCTTCAAACATCATGTCCACAGGATTCTGGAACTCCTCATCGTCCTCACGCACCTCCATTGCGTTTAAGAACTCAATCAGAGTTGAGAAGTTCTGTTCCTCAACCGGAGCTTCGTAGTGGATATAGCCGATCAAAGCACAGTACAGAAGCGTTTCTGCTTTCGTCCAGAACTCGTCACCGGCTTTACCGTCGCCCTTGGTGTTCGCAATCAGCGTAGTCACCAGTTTCAGAATGTCTTTTTCTGAATGGATATAGGCAAACGGATTATAGTGCATCGACTTCTTGAAATTGATGGTGTTGAAAATCTTGATGTTGTAGTTATGCTTCAACAGGGCGTTTCCGCACTCAATGACGATACTGCCCTTGGGGTCTGTGACCACATAACTGCTGTGCATCTGGAGCAGATTAGGTTTCAGCCAGAACCTTGTTTTACCTGAACCTGAACCACCGATTATCAGTACGTTCTTATTTCTGGCATTGGCGGGATTCTTCGGTCGGTTGGACATCATCAGTCTTTCCGTCTTGGTCAGGATGATATTGTCCTCAAACTTCTGATCCATGAATGGCTCGATGTCTTTGGCAGTACCCCAACGGGCGGAGCCGTATTCTTCGTTATGGCGATACTTCTTTGCGTTCTTGCCTTTCAGGTAGACCGCAAGGCGAAGTCCTGCGCCGCAGATGATACCGACCACCAAATCCATAGGGTGAAAGCTCGGTAAAGGATTGCTTAGAGCCACCATGAAGGTATCAAAAAAGCCGAGGAGTTTAGCAGACATATCTGCACCCTCGGCTAATCGCCATGCTTCACCCAAGTTGGTTGCGAACAATCCCAACAGGATATACGGGATGTTCAGGATCAGGAGCTTTTTGATGTTTACATTTTTCATCACAAATCACGCTCCTGTTTCTTTTCTCGAACCTTCTTAGGAATGGCAGCGACAATCTCTTTGAACTTTTTCAGCTGTGCCAGAACGCTCGGTTTCTTGTCCTTCGTCAAAGCCCTCGCCTGATGTTCCTTGCAGATAGCATCCAGGGCATCTGCATCCTTGGAACGGACAAAGACCAGATAACGGGGAGGATCTACGGACTTATCTTTTCTTACGGCAAAGTCCACGCCGTATTTCTTGGCAAGTCGTTCAAAATCTTTGATGCCACTTTTGTCGATCTCGACATTAGTGGCACCCTGATTCTGAGCCAACAGCTGTTTCACGGTCTGTTTTCCGTGAACAGCGGGGTCTCTGGCTTTCTGTTCCTTGACCTTTTCTCGGTGCTGCAAATACTTGCGAATACCGGCGACGATAGTTCGTCCAGTCAGCTTCGTTGTGCTGATAGCGAGATTTATCGTCCTGTTTTCAACTTCTTCCTGCATGAATCATCACCTCCTGCAAGCAGTAGAGTGAGGGTTATCGTGCCATATCTCTGCGGTCGTAATACAGATTGCCCTTGGCAACTGCGGCATGGCTGATAATCTTAATGTCACCGGCTTTCTGATGTGCCAGGGCTTTTTGATACCCAACTTCACCCAGAAACAGGCGGGTGCGTTCACCTTTATCGCCTACGGGAGAATTGTTCGTCAGGACATCAAAGATAATCATGTGCTTGGTGTTTTCATCGAAACGAGCCAAATCCAGATAGGTGTGACCCTTGTATTCCTTGGCACCATCCAGAATGCGGCGGCGCTCCATAAGGTCTCCGATAGTGGAGCTTCGCTTTTCCATACTCCCTCCTTACAGCGAATCCCTGTCGGGACTGCTCTTGTGGGGAGTGGGAGCCGCTTTTTCAGGTGCATCTGCTTTCTTTACCTTGTCATCAGGCAAAGGCAGAGCCATGATACTGCGACCCATACGGACGAACATTTCAGGCTGATGGAAGTGTTCTTCATACTTCTTCATCTGTTCAGGGGACAGGGAGCAGAAATCTTCCTCTCCAAGACCAACAACATAGAAGTCACCGGCTACGATGTCATAGATGTCACCATCTTCATCACGCAAAGCTCGGTTCAATTCACTTCCATTCAGTTTTCCTTCCTCGTTCATCACCAGAGCCACAGGATCTTCAAACGGATAAACCGCCTGAATATAACCGCCTACGGCTTTCTGCAAATCCTCCAACTCGCAGCCAATCTGCACAGGCTGGGGATACATATTGGGACGAATCAGGAGAACATCCATCATGGGAGTCTGTTCCTGCTGAATCTCACGTTCTGCCTGAGTACCAAACTCCACACCGGTGAAGTTTTCGGCATCCAGAATATGCTCCGAATTGTAGTAGGCTGTTTTAACCTGTTCCTCCGCAGCATCACGATTTTCAGCCTGCACCGTGACCGTCTTTTCCAAGGTCTCGGTGATTTTTACGTCATACTCTTTCAAGTGTCATTACCTCCATTTCTTTGAAAATAAGAAAAGCGACCATCCACGAACCTCTTACAGTTCATAAATAGTCGCTTCATGTTCCCACTGAGATACACACATGGATTCCAGTTCTTCGATTAGTTCCTCAGGCGTAAAGAACAGATCATCTCGGCTTTCAACCTGTTTCTTGAATACACGATAGTCAGAAGTGTAACCAGTATCATCGGGGCCGACAAACATAGTTACGCAGCGAACGATTGCAAAACTCATGTCCTCTAAAAGCCACAGTTCTGTTTCATACATGATTTTAGCACAGTCCAAAACGGCCTGATCCACATCAGAGATAAGCAGACAAGCTCTCTGTCCGAAAAGTTCCAGACCTCGATAGTCAAAGGACTTATCATAGCCGCCATCAACAGAATACTGATATACAGTCTGCATAGCCCCTCTCAGGGCAATACATACCTCAGGCATACAAAGCCCACCGGCATAGCCGATTTCTTCCTCGTCATAACCCTCGTAATCATCGGGTTCAAACAGTTCAAACAGCCAGTCGATTGCTTTACTCATTTCTTTTTCACTAAACAGGGGGAATCACCTTACCTTTCCATAGATTTTTCTCTTTTCTTCTGCCATTGCTCAAGCAGCTGAATGATTTTATCCTCCATCTGCTTATTGGTATAGGATTTGGGGAAATATTTTCTCAGGGCATCCGTTTTGAAAGTTACCTTGCCTTGTTCCTCCTTTTTGATTTCATTCATAATGTCGCACATAGCATCCAGAGTACACTCGCCCTCCTGTGCGAGTTTTTTTATTCTCTGCGCCTGCGAAAGAGAAGGCGTAGTCTGGGCATAGTCCATGGCAGAAAGAAAATCCTGCTGTTCTTCTCTCGCCAGATAGGAGAGTTCTACCGCAGGATTAAACTTGAGCTGTCCGTTATCCACCATGTCTAACAGTTCAGGAATAAGCTCTGTCAGACGGATATATCGCTGAACCTGTCTGCCGCTCTCACCGCTGTCAGCGCCGACCAAATCGGCAGCTTCCAACTTCCCGACAACTTGTCGGGAAGTTAAATCCGACCTTTCGCCTTGGTGTTTAATGGCATCCAGTTTCATACTATACGCAAAAGCTCGTTCACTCGGCAAAATCGTTTCTCTCTGTAAATTGGCATCGACCATTAAAATGATAGCGGCATCATCGTCCATTTCACGGACAATAACCGGCATGGTCTCTTTTCCCGCAAGTTCGGATGCACGATGTCGCCTGTGACCAGAAATGATTTCATAACCACCGTCCGGGTCAGGACGAACAATAGCGGGAGTAAGAACACCGAAGTCTCGGACGCTCTCAGCCGTTTTCATCATTTCCTCATCGTCTACCACTCGGAACGGATGTCCCTCAAAGGGGTGTAACTCAGAAAGCGGAATTTCCTGTACTCGTTCCTGCTTGGCTTCAGCTCGTGACTGGTCTGTTGAGAAAATATCATCGTACCCCTTCAAGCTGATGTTTGCGCCTTTTTTCTGCATTGTGTAACACCTCCTTCGTCAGAACTTTATAGGCTTCGGCAACTTTGCCTTTGGGATCGTGCTTAAAGATACTGGTTCCCTCGGCGCTGATTTCCTCTGCACGGACAGAACGGGGAATGTCTGTCTTGTAGACCTTCAGCTTACCACCGTAGCTTTCACGGATAAGGTTGCTGATGTCTTTGGAATAATTTGTTCTGCTGTCCACCATCGTCAGAAGAATACCTTCGATTTTCAGCTTGGGATTGATTTGTCTTTTGACCTTGTTGACGGTTTCGAGCAACTGTTCCAAGCCCTTTGCGGGAAGATACGCCGCCTGAACGGGTATCAGCACATTGTCGGCAGCTGCCAACGCATTGACGGTCAGCATACCCAGGGAGGGCATACAGTCCAGAAGGATGAAATCATAATTCTGTTTAACCGTATCCAGATACTGACGGAGAATTGTTTCTCGGCTCATGGCATTTACCAGAGAAACTTCCAAACCTGAAAGTTCGATATTGGCAGGCATATAGTCCACACCTTCGGGATGTCGCAGGATTCCTTCTCCCGGAGCAATCGGTTTTTCCGTAATGATCTTTCCCATCATGTCCGAAAGGGTGGGGGACAACTCATCAGGATATGGGTTCCCAAGACTGACGGTTAAGGATGCCTGGGGATCTGTGTCTACCAACAGAACCCTTTTGCCCTCCATAGCCAATCCGACACCCAAGTTTTCACAGGTCGTCGTCTTTCCTGTACCGCCTTTCTGGTTGACTACTGCGATGACGGTTGCTTTTTTCGACAATCTTCATCACCTCGCTTTCTTCTTTTGATTTGCTTCAACATTTACCACCTCCCTCCAAGTTTTCCCGAAGCCATATCGTGCCTTACTTGTGCATCGTAATGAGCATCTATGGTGTACGGGGCATTGTATATCGAAGCAAGTAGATACTGCTTGATATTGCGAACTTCAGTTGTGTTTTCTTTGAATCGGTCTACAACAAACCTGATATGCTCTGAATCCAGTTTCATAAAGGTACTTCGGACGATTTCTACCGGCTTATCATCGCTGGCTATTCTTATCTGTTTACGGTTGCTGCACATCACTTCAACGATAAGTCTGAGAATCAGTTCAAGAATTTCTTCATCATGCCGGAAGTCCTGCTTCAGATATTCCATCTCAAGCTGATCGTAAAAATACTCATAATATCGGGTGAACTCTCCGGTCCCGTCGGCTTCCTGTCCGTGAAAAACGGAAGAAAGGAAAGGATCAGTATCACTAAATTCAGTATTTTTAATATCAGTATTATTACATTGTGATTTTGGAAGTTCTTGAGTTGTGATTTTCATTGTTCCAGAATTGTGATTTTCACAATTCAAGAGTTGTGAATCCACAGCAGAAATAAAGTTCTTCACATAGATCAGATTGGGTTTTCCCAAACCCTGACGCTTTCGCTCAATCAATCCTGCTTTCTTCTCAAGTTCACTGAGTAGCTTTATAGCCTTTTGTTCAGCACAGTTCAAAGCCGACTTTGCTTCGTCGATTGTGAAGATGATATACACACGACCGTTTTCATCTATCCAACCGTTCTTGGCAGACAGGCTCATGCGATCAAGCAGTATACCATACAGCATCTTGGCATCGGCAGAGATGTTCCAAAATCTCTCGTTGGTGAATAACACCTTCGGAACTCGATAAAATGTGAACAGTTCGGATTGCTGACCGTAGAAGTAATCATACGTCACTCATTTTCACCACCTCTTTCTGCGGGAAATTTTCTTTTTCCAGAGGGGAGCTGCGGAATGTCGTGTCTCTTAATCCATACGGACAACGGACGAAATAACAGGAACGATACCTCCAGCGAGGTTGATGATACTCGCAATCTCGACAGCCTTTGGGCTTTTGGCAACGGACACGCTCATACTCATACATATCAACGCACCCCCACTTCCTTCAAAATCTTCTTGGTACACCAACCGATGCAGGGATGATCTCGACCATAAGGACAACCATCACATTCGGACTTCGGTTTTTTGGGTACAGAGATTAAGTAGTAGCATTTATCTTCACCCAGACAGCAGCCCTTTTTGTTATTTCTCCAGAAATGGCAGTAACGGCAGTCGTTTGGCTTGTCGGGGGAATAAGCAGTCTTACTCAAAAATCAAACCTCCAATCTTTTTAGATTTACCCGTGGATTTGGGCATAAAAAAAGAGCGTCTATCCATCCCCAATGCGGGGCAAATAGACGCTCTATGTACGAGGTAATATTCAATTTTATCTGCTATAACGGGGTGATACTTAAAACATCCGCCTTTTTTGATTAGCAGGTTTTTTAGCACGAATTTGGGGCTGATTAGCAGGAAGGGCATTTTCATTAGCAAAAAGACCCCATTTTCAGCTAAAAATTAGCAGGCGATTTTGTCTTATGACAGTGGTTCGATATTTTTTGGCGAGTCAAAAGAGGATATTTCAGGTAGACTATAGACCAACTACCAATCTGGCGAACCTCCTGCGTTTTGGTAAGAAAAAAGCCGAAAACCCTTGAAAACAAAGGCTTTCGGCGTTGTTAGCTGGCGTCGCAAAAGGGACTTGAACCCCCGACCCCACGCTTAGGAGAGCGAATAGGTAGTGTCAATTCCAGACAAGAACTATCATTATAAGCCCTTTAAAGTCACGGCTTTTTTCTACTTCCGAGTCAAATCAAGTCAATTCCTGTACCCCACATATATGCCTTAGATAAGACCTGTTTATTAGCAGAATATTTGCATCAGCTAATACTTGGGGAATACCTTCGTGTCACCACCATTATGAAAAATATGGCTACCATCGTTCAAGCATTCGAGAATGATAAACAATATGAAATTGAATTGATTTCTACATATATAATACCGTACTTTAGACTGGTTGTCTACGGTGTTTTGACTACTGATAATGTAAATTTTTTATGCCAACATTTTTCCTTCTAAATAGGAACATCGCAAGTAATCCGGATTCGTATAATATACATTAGAATTAAAATCAGAAATTTCATCCGTAATAAATGATGAAAAAATATCATCTTTCTGTTTGTCCGTCATGAATAGATTCACGCTTTTCAAATGTAACTCCCATGATATATTACTTGTAGTGACATCCAAAACATTAGTAAAGTTATATTTTTCAGGCATTTACCTGATCTAAACATACTCTCCTGCAATATCAACATATTCCAACATATTATGAACAATATCACCTGTATTGAGAATTTCTATTTCAAAATCTTCTTCTCCAAAATCCATAATATGTCTTAAATTTATTGTCAAGTCTTTTGATTTACCTATAGAAAGAATCCATTTTGCACAATCATCTCCACATACAGACGCATTAAACACTTTTCCAGATTGGTCAAATGCCATCAGCATCAATGTCTTTACAGAACCTGACAGTTCTTTTGTGGAAATCGTTCCTAATACTGGACTTTGTATCAGATGAGAACTTATCACTTCTGACTTATCTACAGCTTTAATTATTCTGATTGATAATTCGTTTGTAATCCATTCATCCTCATATCGATTATCGAAATAAGTCGGAGGATGATAAATCGCATTCTCCATATTTCCTAAATATATTTTTAACATAGTGATCTCCTGCTACTTATAGTACATGCATATTCTCCAAGCTACTCATTTGTCCCATATATCCGATATAATTCATGGTAACTTTGCTTCAATGTTCCATACTTCCCGGATGTCCGGATCCCATAAATTTCTTCCACACTATATGGTAAAGCTGGCAAGGATTCTCTCGTTACAATCACATAATAATTATCTGTTTTCTGAATTTCTCTAGCAAACTCCTCAGTCTTGATAAAATCATTTCCCTCATCAATAAATACGATACTGTCCGTAATCTCCGCCAGTTGTCCTTTCCACAAAGCACCTTCCAGCACATAACATTTCTTATCGCATGTCAAATCTACCGGACTTCCTGTTGGATTGTTCACATATTCCTGAATTATATCTACAAGAGTAGTTTTTCCCGTAGCGCTGTCCCCGCGAATGATCGTTAAATTTTTCCGAATTTCAAAATCATATTTTAAGCGTTTTGTTGATACAATAACTCTATGTTTCCCTCTCATCGTACCACCCCTCCATTAGACAAATTCTCCTGCAATCGGTACCAGTTCTTTCATAGAATGAACAATTTCATTAGTATTCAAAATACGAATTTCAAAAGGTTCCTTACCGAAATCCATCAGATGCCTCAGATTTACAGTCCTGTCTTCCGATTCTGCAATTTTAAGCAGCCATTTCGCACAGTTATCTCCACAGGTTGATACGTTGAAAATTTTATCTTTATTAAACTTAAAAAGGATTAACGTTTTTACTCCTCCGGATAACCCGGTTGGCGGAATCTTTCCTAAAACCGGACTATCTATTACTCCACTATCCAAAACTGTTGACTTATCTACATCTTGAATCATTTCTTTCACAAAAGGATCTACAATCCAACTATCTTCATAATCATATTTAAAATAAGCCGATGTATTATATACAGCTTCTTTCATATCACCATAATAAATATTCAGCATTAAAATCCCTTCCTTTTTTTCGTATATTGTGATTTTCATTAAGACTTTTCGGGCATTTACCTGATTTAAACATACTCTCCAGCAATATCAACATATTCCAACATATTATGAATAATATCACCTCTATTGGGGAAGGTTCTCATTTTCCATAGCATCTTTCCGTACATAGAACGTTCCCCTCCCTGAACCGCACTTTACAATTATCTCTTCTTTTGTAAGCTTATTCAATGCATTTAAAACAGCTGATCGACTACCAATCGGGCATGCTGCGATAACCTCCGCACCAGTAAATTTACCTATTTTTTCAGTTACATAATTTTTAACAACATCATATACCGTACTTCTATTTTTTTCTGACATCAATCCAACTCGCTCTTCAAATTCTTTGTAACAAGCGAGAATTACCTGAAGCATATACTTAATAAAAGGAGTTGGATCATTCTCTTCCTCGTGCCATCCATAATCAATTCGTTCCAATACATCGTAATACGCATCTTTGGTTTTTTCAATCTGCTTCTCTATACTGATATACTTTCCAACTTCATATCCATTTTGATACAGAAGCAATAAAGTCAGTAATCTGCTCATTCTTCCGTTTCCATCATTGAATGGATGGATACAAAGGAAGTCAGAAATAAATGTTGGAATTAAAATCAACGGATCAACCGTTTCCATTGCCAATGTTCTTCTATAACTTTCACAAATTGCCTCTATTGCCTGTTCCGTTTCATACGGTGACAACGGAATAAATCTTGTTACTACTGTTCCATCAGCCTTTGTCTCATTGATATAATTCTGTGTATTCTTAAATTGACCTCCATAGGAAAGACCTGCATGTTTTAACAAATCACGATGTAATTGTAAAATATATGCTGTTCTAATTGGTATGAAATCATGACTCTCATGAATGGTATTAAGTACATCACGATATCCAACAATTTCACTTTCATCTCGTGATTTAGGTGTTGTTTTCTCATTCATAAGCTGTTTAATACGTGTACTTGTTGTAACAATACCTTCTATTTTATTTGATGCCTCTGTACTCTGTACACGTGCAATTTCTATCAAACGCTCCAGTTCAACCGGCTTCTGCCTTGTAAATAATTCCTGACGCCCTTTACATTCATGAATTTTTGCAATATATGACACGACTTCTCCATCCCACAATCTATCTGCTAATTTCATATAATCAAACTTTCTCACCTCTACACCTACCTTCCTTAGGTTTATCATCCATTCCTTTGTTCTTTCGTCCATATTATACCCCATTTTGGATGAAACTTTCAATAGTTGGATAAAAACTGCTGTTTTATATTTTAACTTGCTGAAAATTCTGCACATCGAATTTTCCACTAAAATTTCACTATTTTTCATTACTTCATCGCCTTTGCCAACGAAGCCAATAGTGCTTTCATTTCCGGATTTGCCAATACTTTTGCAAGCAGCTCTGCATCCACATCATCCGGCACATCTACTGTCTGAGTTGTGGTTTCCTCTCGCATCTTTGGATCCAGGTTTTTCTTCTCATAGAACGCTTCCTCGAATAATTCTGCATTTCGTCTTCGATCCTCATCAATAATATGGGAATACACATCTGTTACCATATCCACTTGTGAATGCCCGGAATCCCCTTGAACCGCTTTGATATCTCCGCCATTCAGTTTTAATTTATATGTCACGCTGCTATGTCTCAAACTATGAAAGACAACCGGCGGAAGATTATATTCTTCGATCAGTTTATTTAATTGTCCCCGGATTGCTCCGGTACCAATGGGATTTCCAAATGTCGTTGCCATCACCAAATTATAATCTATATATTCCTCACCTAAGACTTCTTTTACTTCGTCCTGCTCCGCTTTCCACTCAACCAACATATTAGCAACGCTTTTGGGAAGAAATACCTTACGGATACTGCTTTCTGTTTTTGGTGTTTTTAAAATCTGAACAGTTTTGTTGGTTTTATGTTGCGAAGGAAATACCAGCAACACATCTTTCCCTTCCAGATTTTTCAGAGTTTCCTTTGTTACCCGTTGTGTTTCTTTATTGATATAAACGTATGCACGATTCTCTTCGATTGCTTCCGGAGAAATATCTACACAATCCCATGTCAAACCAAGCACTTCCCCTAATCGTAGGGAACAGGAAAATGACAGATTGATTGCCAGCTTCAGCCGTTCGTCTTCACAGACATCCATTGCATACATCAAGGTTTCTGCTGTCCAGATTTCCCGTTTCTGTGATTTATGTTTCGGCACCGTTGCATAGGTGCACGGATTTTTTTCTATCATCTCCCATTTGATTGCCTGCTCAAAACAATTACGGAGCAGCTTGTGGATTTCTCTGACAGTACTCGCAGAAACAAATTCATTTTTCTTATTCCCCTTCACCGGATTTCCGACTGCTTTTGTCTGTAGCAATCCCTGATAATATTTTTCCATAAAGCGGGTGTTAATCTCCGAAAGTTTCACAGAGCCAACCATAGGCTCAATATAATTTCTGATCAGCCCTACATTCCCTTCATAAGTGGATAATGCCCATTTTTCTTTTCCATACAAAGAAACGTATTCCGTGAGCAGATCCGACAATGTATTGCACTTTCTCACAACAAGTGCGCCCATTTCCTGTTTATATTCGATTTCTCTTTTTCGCTTCTTTGCTTCTGCTTTTGTATCATATGTTTCCCACTTCTGTCTCCGTTTACCGGAATCATCCTTATAGTTATAGATCACATTAAATTTTCCGTTTCGTTCTCTGATCGATGCCATGCTAATTCCCTTTCCTTTCTTCCAACCAAGCTTCAAATTCATCTCTTTTTACTCTGGATATGTTTCCAATCTTCACTGCTGAAAATTTCCCATCATCCATCCATTTGTAAATCATCCCTCTACTGACCTTTGCAAGAAACGCTGCCTCATCAAATGTCAGATAACTCAGATTTCCATTCTTACTACGATCTCCGGTTTTGGCTAATTTCTTTCGCCTGTAATTTGCCAAACTAAAATTTTGTTCCATTGACAACTCTTCATAATCGTTGGCCGGATCCAATTTATAATGATCTTGTCCATCTAAAAATTTCTGAAAGCTCTCTTTTGTAATTCTTTTCTTCTCTGCAATTTCAATCGTTTCAAAAAAATGGCTGTATTTAGAATTCTTCAAAATCTCATATACCTGACGTCTTGGAATTCCCAGAAGCCTTGCCATTTCTGGCATGGTAATTGTTGCTCCTTCCAGCTCCTTGTCCTTTTCCCTGTCTTTCTGTGTGCGATATTTCGATTGCTTCTCATACCATTCCTGAAAAGATTTTTTCGGAATCCTGATCCAGTAATCAACAGTAACTGTTTTTATACCGTCACGTCTAATCAGATCATAAACCGTAGTTTCACTAATCCCCAACATCTTGGCAACTTCTGATATGGAATAAGACCATTTTTTTAGGTTTTTCCCCGGTTCTTCCCCGTTCACTTTATGATACTTCACCTGGTTTGCATACCATTTCTCAAAGCTCGCAATATTCACTCGCATCTGTCCTGCGATTTCTCTGCATTCAAAATAATTTTTCTGAACCAGCCAGTATCTGCCTGTCTTCTTTAGTCCCAAAAGATTTCCAATCTCTGGAACTGTCATCCAGGTTTTTTCCTTTGGAGGAAGTCGTTTGTATTTACTGTTCTCCTCTATTTCTGAAAGCACTTCTTCAAACGAAGTTTCTTCTATAACAACTTGATTCATCTGATCAACTCTCCTTTCTTTTCTGCATCATACATCATTTTCAAATAAAAAATTAGGATGTCGATTGCGACTTTTTCTCTCAACCAACATCCCAGATTTTTTACTCCGGCTGTTTATCAAGCCAGTCATCAAAACTCTTTTTTGAAATTCTATACTTTCCTCCATCCAACTGGATCCATCGGAACTCTTTTTTCTTTAATAATGCATAGACTGTCGGGCGGCTTACATCTAAAATTTCCTGAATCTCTTTTACGGTATAACATCTTTTTTCTGACATATAAAAAACCCTCTTTCTTCTTTCATACATATAGGAAGGAAAAAGATCCTTCTATATAACGAAAGGAAAAAGAGGATTTTTACAGGGTGACTAAAAAAATTTATAATCCATTTCTATAAATCTCATTTATAACAGCCTGCGACTGCTCCATTTCTTTTTTCTTTATGATTTCTTCCCGGTCACTTAGGATTGCAATCATTTCATCTATCACATCTTCCAATCTGGGCTCTGTGTAACGATACAAGTATCCCAACATCCTGGTCGCTGTATAATCTGTATTCAGATTCTTATAGGCTATTTCTGCACAAAGTTCTTTCGGATATCCTTTGGTAAGTAAAACCTTATATAATTCATCTGTTCTTTCCGTTCCCATAAAGTATCACTCCTGTAAATTTCTCTCGGCTTAAATCAGTATGCCCTCCAAATGATCCAGCTCATGCTGACAAATCTGTGCAGTCCAACCATCAAGTTTCAATTTCTGTTTCTTCCAATTCATATCCAGATATTCAACTTCTATCATCTGATATCTCGTTGTCTTACGCACTCCTGTAAGAGATAAGCATCCTTCTTCAGTTTCATAAGGTGATTCTTTTCTTACCAATACAGGATTAAACATTACCACATCTACGAATCCCATATTTACAATAATGACACTTTTTTTCACACCGATCATATTCGCTGCCATTCCAACACATCCCTCACGGTTCGCAGCTAACGTATCCATTAAATCTTTTCCAACTTGAAGATCGGCTTTTGTTGCCGGTTCAGATTTTTGTCCCAGAAAAAATATATCTTTCATAATTGGTTTTACCATTTTCTTCATACCTCTATTCTCAAAATCGTTTTTTTTGCTTTGTTCTGAATTGTAGTATAGCAGTTTTTTTACTTTTTTTCTATCTCACCCTGTATTTTCTGCCCTGAGCCTTTCGTTATATGAGAGGGTTAATCTTTCAAGAGCAAGATCCACCCGGGTAATACCGTATCCTCATTTTATGAGAACGGTCTTATCCCCGGGTTAGGTATCTTGATGGGGATTACGTTTCCCCATACCCTCGCTTTTGCATCAAAGATGCAGTCAGTATCCACAAAAATGGATACTGCACTAATTCTCTATCGGAAGGGACAGCCGATAAAAATTAGTGAACTGTAACACTATTCGATGTCACAGTTTAGAAAGGAAGGAGGAGTATGCCACCAAAAGAAAAATCAAAGGAATTGAAGCATCGAAACATAATCTGTCTGAAACTTACAGACATTGAATTGGAAATATTAAATCAGGCCGCAAGCTCTGTGGGAATCTCTCGTTCAGAATATCTACGAAGATTGTTCCTAAATAGACCAATTCAAATTCATTATGAAGTTGTCGCAGACATCAAAGTACTTCGGGAGCTGGTCGGGCAATACGGTAAAATCGGTTCCAATCTGAACCAGATCGCCAAGTATTTTAATACCGGTGGAACTCATTCCCAGGCTATGGAAAATGAAATCCATCAATGTATCTCCGACCTCTTCCTCTTGCGAAAAAAAGTGTTAGAAATGGCAGGTGATTTTCATGGCAATACTAAAACACATCAAAAGTAGAAATGCCAACTATTCAAATGCCATTGATTATCTGCTTTTCCAACATGATGAGAGCACTGGAAAAAAGATAAAAGATGAAATGGGGCGAAGTCTTTTAAGAGATGAGTTCTACATGGATGGTCTCAACTGTGATCCGATGTCTTTTGACAAGGAGTGTAGTCTGACAAATGCGAAATTTCATAAAAACAAAAAATCATCTGAAATCAAAAGTCATCACTATATCATCAGTTATGATCCTGCTGATGCTATTGAATGTGATCTGACGGGAGAAAAAGCACAGGCTCTATCTTTAGACCTTGCCAAAAAAATATTTCCGGGATATCAGGCTCTTATCGTGACACATACCGATGGTCACAATGGTTCCGGCAATATCCATACGCATATTGTGATCAACAGCGTCCGTAAGGAAGCTGTCAGAAGGCAACGTTACATGGATAAGCCCCATGAAGAAATTGCCGGATACAAACACCGATCCACAAATAAATTCCTGAATTATTTCAAAAAGGAAATTATGGATATGTGCATCCAGGAGGGACTTCATCAGGTTGATCTTCTCTCTCCGGCTGAAACAAAGATCACACAGGCTGAATATATGGCCCAAAAATCCGGGCAGAAAAAATTAGAAGAGACCAACAAAAAAATCATTGCAGATGGATTGAAACCAAATGCCACAATGTTTCAGACGCAGAAGCAGGAACTCCGAAATGCCATCGAAGAATGCAGCTCGCATTCTAAAAGCTTTCAAGAATTTCAATCTCTTCTTTTTGAAAAATATCAGATTTCCGTCATTGAAGAAAGAGGAAGATATCGTTATCTCCATCCGGATCGGAACAAACGGATTACAGAGAAGGCTTTGGGAACTCAATACGGCAAAGAACATTTAGAACAGCTCTTCTTACGAAAAGATCCGATAACCATTCTTTATGTCAGATCGCATTTACGGTTGGTAGTAGATCTTCAGAAAAATGTGAAAGCAATGCAAAGTCCCGGATATGCTCATCGGGTAAAAATATCCAATCTTCAAGAAATGGCAAATACCATTATCTATGTGCAAGAACATGGATACAATACCCAAATCGAATTAAAAAATGCCTTTTCCGAATCTCAAAAACAGTTAGATCAGGCAACAGATCAGCTAATGAAAATGAATGCAGATTTGAAAAACATCAACCGTCAGATCCATTACACCGGACAATATTTTTCACAGAAAGCAATCTATACCGAATTTTTAAAGGCGAAAAACAAAGGCAGATTCCGAAAGGAACACACCGCTGAAATTCAGGCATATGAAGAAGCCCGTGACTGGCTGAAATCTTTTTATCCCGATGGAAAGATGCTTCCTATCAAAACATTGAAGGAACAAAAAAACAGCTTGCAGGAACAGATCGACCAGCAAAAATCATCCATCCGATCTCTAAAGGATCTGACACAAGATTTAAGAACCGTAGACAAAAATGTGGAAGCAATTCTCCACAACCAGGTTCCGAAAAAGCAAAAGACACAGGAACCCGAATTATAAATCATTTTACGAAGGAGGAATTACAATATGACACAAAATGAATTTAATGTTGTCCTTGAACAACAATATCGAAAATGTGCCGATGTCCTGGCACACAAGAAGAAAGAATACACCGGAGACCGCATTGACCGCCTGAGTGCGTTTAAAATCGCTGCCTCATTACAGGGATGCACACCTAAGGCTGCTCTGGCCGGAATGATGTCGAAGCATGTCGTATCTCTCTATGACATGTGTTACTCTTCGCTGCTCCAATTTGACTTAGAACAATGGGATGAGAAGATCACAGACTGCATCAACTATCTCATTCTACTGAAAGCATTGATAAAGGAGGAACAAGCCTATGGATCACATTGAGACAAAGATTTTAAATAGTTATACCATTCAAGAAGCAGCTCAGAACATGGTATTCGCAGCAAGGCTTACCCAACAGGGGCATTCCATTCAAAACATGGATGATCTTATGGCTCTTTATCAGAAATCTTTTACAGATAAAACCGTAGATCGGATTGCCAGTCTTCCTCATCCAACCGTACAGAAATTTACGGTGATCACTGTTGCGATTGTGGGGGCAAGCAGACGTTTTCTTGCACAGATTACTCGTCATCAAAACGAAGTAAAATTCATGAGTGCATCTCTGCAATATAGCAACTATTCAGAAAAAGCTGCATTTACGATCCCATATGAAATCCTTTTTTCCGAACAGAGATACATTGATCTCTATCTGAAAAGCTGCTTATCGGATCTCAGATGTTATCAGGAATTGTGCTCTGTGGGATTTCATCATGATTCTGCAGGATATGCCCTCCCTCATGCTTTAAGAAATATTCTGATTATCTGCGCTACACCTTATGAGTGGAAACATATGATCAGTCAGCGAATCTGCAGGAGAAATACCGACGAAACAAGAATTGTAATGTTGGACATCTGGCAGAAATTATATGAATTTGATCCGGTGTTATTTTCACCGAAGCTGACCGGTCCTTTCTGCCAGAGGGGATGTTGTGAAGAAGGTGCTATGTCCTGTGGAATTCCTATCCCAAAAGAATGGTCTCCATTAGAAATAATGAGAGCAGATTATCCTCTGCTCGTAGAAGGGAGGGAAACTGTTTATGAAAATTAAATTGATCGACTTTGGGTTAGAGAAAGATCATTATCCTTTCCGACCTCATGAAAACGATGCCGGGGCCGATGTATATATGCCTTATGACTACACATTAAAACCAGGAGAGATTGCAAGAATCCCATTAGGATTTGGTCTCATGATTCCAGATGGATATGCCGGTTATGTTTTTCCAAGAAGCAGCATGGCAGCAAAAGGGTTGGTCTGCGAACTTCCGCCTATTGATTCCGGATATCGAGGAGAAATTCATGCCATCATCAGTAATGTTAGTTCAGAATCCCAAATACTCCGCAAAGATACCCGTGTAGGGCAACTGGTTATCACTCCGGTTCTAATCGCCGACTTTGTTCTGGATCTCGGAGAAGCAAGAGATATCGGGGCTTTTGGAAGTACCGGGGAATAAAGATCATAAAACCAGAGGTGCCGAATAATTTATGATTCGACACCTCACACACTCAAAATAACTTGCAGAAAGGAATAACTACTATGATTACATTTGGAAGAAAATTAAATCATTTGAGACAGAAAAATCATCTCACACAAAAAGAACTTGGTATCGCACTTGGCTTCCCCGAAGATTCTACTGATATCAGAATTACACAATATGAAGCAACTACAAGAAAGCCTCTCGATGAAATCCTTGTTAAATTGGATAAAATACTTGGAGTATTATCACTTTACGACAAAATTAACTAACCTTAACATTTGTTCCACTACCACTATAAATTTCTAATAATCCTAAGGTTAACTGCTTTGTGTGTAGATATAAAATTGTCAAACTGGAATTTTATTTTCGCTTACTACTCTATATCATCATCATGTTTATTAGTAAAAAGACTCCCAACAAACATTCCCACTCCCAGTCCTATAGCTAATCCTAATATAGTATGATTGAATACCACGCCTAATGCAGTTCCTACACCTACACCGATGCACATCCCATATATCATTCCATTATATTTATTAGTTTTTTTCATAACTGGTCTCCTTTGCAAATTCAAGATTTATTATTCTTTCCCATTCAATAGTTTATTTACTCTTTCAACCGGAAATCGGTCTTCAATGTCAATTATTTCAAAAAAATTTAGGGGCAATTCTTTTTCTCCAATCAGAGTAAGATATTCATTAACAGCTCTGCGATCAATCATTATTTGAGGAACTGGGCGGCAAATACGAAAGGCAAGGGGATTATTTGATACCGTGCTTAACTGTACCCGCCGAAGAA
>SFQZ01000049.1 GCA_004562915.1 bacterium | reverse complement strand
GTCCGTAGAAAATCAGTGCCTTGAAAAAGTCTGAATTTCTGCCGGACTGTCTCCTTCTTACACATCAGGGGCCAAAACTGCTATTTCCCGACAGCCCCAGAGCAGATCTTCAGATAGTTTTTGCACCAATAAAATGAAAAATATGACATAAAAAATCAGGCTTTATATGGCCTGTAAGGTTTTTTTGAAATATAAAACTGTCAAACTCCAGTGATGGATGATTTGGAAAGATTTAAAAAAATCTGCGATGTAATCCTGACAAACAGATACAATTCTGAGCTTGATGAAGTAGCTGATAAAGTATATACTGGGGATGGGTTTGGAAGAGACTGGCAGTACTTTCAACGAGGGAGAGAAACGTGCATGAATACAGAGTGGGATCATAGAGGAAACAATGATAAATCAGGAGAATGTCACTGCACAGGAGCTTGTGGATATTTATGCGGTAATAATACGAAGCAGGACTGTTCTGGTTTTGGTGCCGGAGAAGCTGAATCTGAAGATGGACTACGAGGAACTGTATGAAAATGTCAGAGTGGAAGCGGTAGAAGGAACCACAATTATGGAAATATCTGTTCGGGATCTAAGCCGTCTGCAGGCAGAAGCAATTGTAAAGGAAATATTGAGAGTATCTCCGGAAATAGTGGTCAAAATTGCAGAAAGAGGGAAAAACCAGTGTATCCATAAATCCGGCGGAACTTCTCGGTTCGGATAGGATGAAGAAACTGTTGGAAACACTGAGCCGGTCTTACGATTACATCATTTGTGATTGTTCGCCTGTGGGGATGGTTACAGATGCGGCTTTACTGAGCAGCAGCTGTGACGGTGTTCTTATGGTAGTAAGACAAAATTATTCTAGTTGTGAACAGGTGCGTATGGCGAAACAGAAACTGGATGCAGTTCAGGCAAATATTATGGGAATTGTTATGAAGCAGTATGAAATGAACAAAGGGAAACATCAATAATTCCCATTACAGATTGGTACTATGTAACTGCATAAGGGGATTGTCTATTTCTGACAGATTTTTTCTATGCGTAGAAATTGCTGTCTTCATGGGAGCACTCCTCGTATATAGTGAAATAAATCAGTAAAAATTCAATAAGTTAAAACCTGAAAGCTGTTCGATTCGTCTTATATATAGTAGGTTAAATAGGAAGGAGAAATATCAGATGAAAAAGAAGTTACTTGTATTAGTCATGTCTGCTTTTATGGCAATGGGAAGCATTTTCTCGCCGCTGGGAACGGTGAAAACGGAAGCTGCCACATGGATAAAAAATAATGTAGGCTGGTGGTGGCAGGAAGATAACGGAAGTTATCCTGTCAGTACATGGAAACAGATCGGAGGGACATGGTATGCCTTTGACCAGAGAGGCTATATGCGTACAGGATGGTACTGGGACGGAAGTAACTGGTACTACCTTGGCGGAACCAATGACGGAGCCATGAAGACCGGCTGGCAGAAAGTGAATGGTGTATGGTATTACATGTACGGTGATGGAAAAATGGCTGCCAATACCTGGATCGGCGATTACTGGGTAGATGAAAGCGGAGCATGGACGAAGACGAAACAGACAGACCAGTGGATAAAATCCGGCAGTCGCTGGTGGTATTGTCATTCAGATGGAAGTTATACCACAAATGGTTTTGAAAATATAGGCGGAAGTTTATATTATTTTGACGGAGCCGGCTGGATGACCAGCGGCTGGCAGCAGATTAACGGATCATGGTATTATTTTGGAGGAACCAATGATGGTTCTATGAAAACCGGATGGATCAATGATGGAAAGAAAAACTACTATCTGATGCCGGATGGAAAATGGAAATCCCTTACGATTGCCGTCGTGGGAAATAATAACGCCGAATCCGGTGTGTGCGCCAATAAAGTGGCAGAAATGGGAATGAGTCCTGTGATTGTTACAGGAAGTTTTGATGCAAAACAATACGATGGAATGATTATTCCCGGAGGAGGAGATCTTGATCCGTCCAGATACGGACAGGTCAATACAGCCAGCAGAAATATTGACAATGTATTGGATGATCGTCAGATTGCCGCTGTTCGTCAATGTGCAGAGACGGGTACACCGGTACTTGGAATCTGCAAAGGGATTCAGCTAATCAATGTTGCATTTGGGGGAACACTTCACCAGGATATTGGCGGACATATGGGAGTTTGGCATACCATTTCCAATATGTCAAATGGATGGTTTTCAGCGATTTATCCCGGTTCTGTTAAGGTGCTGAGTTATCATCATCAGTCTCTGGATGCGATAGCTCCCGGATTTACAGTGGACATGCAATCCAATGACGGAACTGTAGAAGCATTTTCCAATGCTTCTCTGCGTATATACGGGGTGCAGTTTCATCCGGAACAAATGAACAATGCTGTAGGTGATAATTGTATCAAGCATTTTCTCGTGACTTGTATTGATTGATTCGGTCATAAGCGTTACGATGGTATTGAAAAACAGCAAGGAGTGTGTAAAATTTCTGTTGGAGCATGGGCGGCGGAAGATGTCAATGTAAGTCCTGTGGTACTTATAAATCAGTGCTGTTTCATGAAAAATAAAGTTGTGTATTACCAGAGAAAGTGCTAGAATAATACTTGGTATGTAGTTATAAGGAAATAGAGAATTAGATATAACAGGAGTGACTATATGAAATTAGCTGAAAAACTCTTTGGAACTCACAGTTCCAGGGAATTGAAAAGAATCATGCCCCTGGTGGATAAGATTGAAGAACTGCGTCCGACGATGCAGGTCATGTCTGATGAGGAACTGAAGGATCAGACCAGAAAGTTTAAAGAGAGACTGACAAAAGGTGAGACTTTGGATGATTTGCTTCCGGAAGCATTTGCTACTGTGCGAGAGGCAGCCAGGCGTGTGCTGAACATGGAGCATTATCGTGTGCAGCTGATTGGTGGTATTATCCTGCATCAAGGTCGAATCGCCGAGATGAAAACAGGTGAAGGTAAAACTCTGGTTTCTACCTGTCCGGCTTATTTGAATGCCCTGGAAGGGAAAGGTGTTCATATCGTAACGGTCAACGACTATCTGGCAAAGCGTGATGCGGAATGGATGGGTAAGGTTCATGAGTTTCTGGGACTGACTGTAGGTGTTGTTCTGAATTCCATGAAAAACGATGAGAGACGGGAGCAGTATGCCTGTGATATCACTTATGTGACAAATAATGAAGACGGCTTTGATTATCTTCGTGACAATATGGTAATTTACAAGGAACAGCTGGTACAGAGAGAGCTTCATTATGCCATTATTGATGAGGTGGACTCGGTATTGATCGATGAGGCACGTACACCTCTTATTATTTCCGGACAGAGTGGTAAATCTACAAAGCTGTATGAAGTCTGTGATATCCTTGCAAGGCAGTTGGAGCGAGGTGAAGCAAGCGGTGAGATGACCAAGATGACAGCAATCATGGGTGAAGAAATTGTTGAGACCGGTGATTTCATTGTCAATGAAAAAGATAAAGTGGTAAATCTGACAGAAGAAGGTGTGAAGAAAGTTGAAAAGTTCTTCAACATTGAGAACCTGGCAGATCCGGAAAATCTGGAGATTCAGCACAATATTATTCTGGCACTTCGTGCCCATAATCTGATGTTTAGGGATCAGGATTACGTTGTAAAGGATGATCAGGTCCTGATCGTAGATGAATTTACCGGACGTATCATGCCGGGAAGAAGATATTCCGATGGTTTACATCAGGCTATTGAGGCAAAGGAACATGTGAAAGTGCGCCGTGAGAGTAAAACTCTTGCAACGATCACATTCCAGAATTTCTTTAATAAATATCATAAAAAAGCAGGCATGACAGGTACGGCTCTTACAGAAGAGCAGGAGTTCCGTGAAATTTACGGTATGGACGTTATCGAGATCCCGACTAACCGACCGGTACAGCGTGTGGATCTGGATGATGCGGTTTATATGACCAAGAAGGAAAAGTTCCGTGCTGTAGTAAATGAAATCAAAGAAGCTCATGCAAAGAAGCAGCCGGTACTGGTAGGTACGATCACCATCGAAACCTCAGAACTGCTCAGCAACATGCTTAAGAGAGAAGGAATTCAGCACAATGTGTTGAACGCCAAGTTCCATGAACTGGAGGCGGAAATTGTTGCTCAGGCCGGTGTGGCGGGTGCAGTTACCATCGCTACGAACATGGCAGGACGTGGTACAGATATTAAGCTGGATGATGAGGCGAGAGCAGCAGGTGGATTGAAGATTATTGGTACAGAACGTCATGAATCCAGACGTATTGATAATCAGCTGCGTGGTCGTTCCGGTCGTCAGGGTGATCCGGGTGAGTCTCGTTTCTACATTTCTCTGGAAGATGATTTGATGCGTCTGTTTGGTTCTGAGAAACTGATGTCTGTATTTAACAGTCTGGGTGTGGCAGAAAACGAGCAGATTGAGCACAAGATGCTTTCCAGTGCAATCGAGAAAGCACAGAAGAAGATCGAGAGCAATAATTATGGTATTCGTAAGAACCTGCTGGATTACGATCAGGTCAACAATGAGCAGAGAGAGATTATTTATAAAGAGCGTCGCCGCGTTCTGGATGGAGAGAACATGAGGGATGCCATCTGCAAGATGATCACGGATACCATTGACAATACACTGGATATGTGTATCAGTGATGATGTGGATTCCGAAGAGTGGGATCTGGTTGAACTGAATACCATGATTCAGCCGATTATTCCTGTAAAAACCATCACATCGGAACGTGTGAAGAAGATGAGAAAGAATCAGCTGAAGCAGGAACTGAAAGAAGAGGCTATCAAACTGTACGAGATGAAAGAAGCAGAGTTCCCGGAACCGGAGCAGATTCGTGAACTGGAGCGTGTAGTGCTTCTGAAAGTTATTGACCGAAAATGGATGGATCATATCGATGATATGGAACAGCTGCGTCAGGGTATCGGTCTTCAGGCTTATGGTCAGAGAGATCCGAAGGTTGAGTATAAGATGAGTGCGTTTGATATGTTTGACAGCATGACCAACAGTATTCAGCAGGATACCATCCGCCTACTGTATCATGTTCGTATTGAGCAGAAAGTGGAGAGAGAGCAGGTGGCACAGGTTACCGGAACCAATAAAGATGAGTCTGTTCAGAAAGGACCGGTTCGCCGTTCTCAGGATAAAGTTTATCCAAATGATCCGTGTCCTTGCGGAAGCGGTAAGAAATATAAACAGTGCTGTGGACGTAAACCTATAAAATAACAGCGAAATTATCAGTAAGGGAATCTTTCAACGGATTCCCTTTTATCATATTATGTGAGGTGACAGGATTTTGTTTGGTGAAATGCAGAGAAATGTGCGGGAGCAGGTGCCTCTGGTACATTGTATTACAAATTATGTTACGGTAAATGATTGCGCTAATATATTGCTGGCCTGCGGAGGTTCGCCGATCATGGCAGATGATGAGCAGGAAGTGGAGGAAATCACATCGGTCTGCGGTGGTCTGACGATAAATATCGGAACACTGAATTCCAGAACAGTCAAATCCATGATGCTCGCGGGAAAGAGGGCAAATGCGCTCGGTCATCCGGTGCTTTTGGATCCGGTGGGTGTGGGTGCATCTGCGCTTCGTACCCGGACTGCGATAAAACTTCTGGAAACGGTAAGATTTACGGCGGTCAGAGGAAATATTTCTGAAATCAAAACCCTTGCCCTTGGAAGCGGCAATACTAAGGGAGTGGATGCAGATGTGTCAGATGCGGTGACAGAGGAAAACATGGAACGGGTGATTGCATTTACCGGAGAATTTTCAAGGAAAACGGGAGCTGTTACCGTGATCACGGGAGCAGTGGATCTTGCGGTGGATGGCAAACGGGCTTATGTGATCCGGAACGGGCATCCTATGATGTCGAAAGTGACAGGAACAGGCTGTATGTTAAGTGCCATGATGGCAGCGTATCTTACTGCAAATAAAGACACTCCTTTGCAGGCTGCGGCTGCGGCAGTATGTGCCATGGGAATTGCAGGCGAGAGAGCATATGAGAAAATGCTTGCGGCACATGGAGGAAGCGGCAGCTATCGGATGTTTCTGATGGATGAGATCAGTAATATGAATGCGGAAATACTGGAACAGGGTGCCCGGTATGAAGTATACGAAATGTAAAGATAGATGTAGCTGTTCAGTATGTCACTGTCCTGAATAGTTACAGACAGATTTGTGGATTATGAAGAGAGAAGGAAAAGATATGACTTGTAAAAAAGAAGATATGAGACTGTATGCAGTAACAGACAGGAGTTGGCTGGAAGGGAAGACTCTGGCATCTCAGGTGAAGGAGTGTCTGGAGGGAGGAGTGACTTTTCTCCAACTGAGGGAAAAGAAGTTGGATGAAGAAGCTTTTTATCAGGAAGCTCTTGTGATAAAGAAGCTGTGTAAAGAAAATGACGTGCCTTTTATCATCAATGACAATGTGGATGTGGCTTTGCGGTGTGATGCGGATGGTGTGCATGTGGGACAGAGCGATATGGAAGCGCAGGATGTTCGGGCAAAACTGGGACCGGATAAAATCATCGGTGTTTCCGCCAGGACGGTGGAGCAGGCAGTAAAGGCAGAAAAAATGGGTGCCGATTATCTGGGGGTAGGTGCGGTATTTTCCACATCTACAAAACTGGATGCCAGAGAGGTATCCTGGGAAACCTTGAAAGAGATTTGTGAGACCGTATCCATCCCTGTTGTGGCAATCGGCGGGATTACGGCAGATAATCTTTCGCAGCTTGCAGGAACCGGTGTGGACGGTGTAGCCGTGGTTTCTGCTATATTTGCACAAAAGGATATCAAAGAAGCAGCACAGAAACTGAGAAAGCTTTCAGAAGAGATGGTAAATGCATAAGCGGAGGATGAAGATGAATATCAAAGGCGCAATTTTTGATATGGACGGAACTTTGACAGATTCCATGCATGTGTGGAGAAATCTGGGAAATCTGTATCTGGAGTCAAAAGGAATTGTACCGGAGCCGGAGCTGCAGGAAAAGGTTATGACCCTTACCATGCTGGAGGCGGCGGAATACATGAAACAGCGTTATGGATTGCAGGGAGAGCCGGAACAGATCATAAAAGAGGTATACCAGCTGATAGAAGGCTTTTATCGAAAAGAGGTACAGGAAAAACCAGGTGTACGCCGGATTCTGGAGGAGCTGCAGCAGGAGGGAATCCCAATGTGCGTGGCATCGGCGACAGATACGTATCTGGTAGAGTATGCACTTGAGCATGTTAGTCTCCGCTCTTATTTCCGGAAAATATTCTGTTGCCGGGAAGTGGGGGCGGGAAAAACTACAGATAAAATATACCAGATTGCAAGAGAAAGCCTGGGGACATCGGTAGAAGAAACATTAATTTTTGAGGATGCCCTTTATGCTGCCCGGACCGCCAAAAGATCAGGATTTCCACTGGCGGCGATTTATGATGCTACAGAGAATGGACAAGAAGAACTGAGAGAGATTGCGGATATTTATCTGGAAAGTTACGAACAGTGGCCGGGAATTCAGGATATGTGAAAGAAATAGAATACTGTGGTTTGATGTGAATCCGTTGGTCTGCAAAAAGCAGATCAGCGGATTTCTTTAGTACATTAGATATTTTATGTAATCTATGGCAGTTTCTTTTCTCGGAGAATTGGCAATGATACCCAAATATACAGTATCATCAAACATGGATTTCCCGATTAGACCGGACTGGGACATATCCAGTCCAAAGGGATGTTCCTCTGTAACTGCCTGATAGGTGATTGAGGGATCAAGCTGCAGATCAACAGAATTGTCTTCAAGAATGACCGTGTTCGTTACCAGATCGGGCTTGCATTCGTTAAGTAAAACAGTATCTTTATCCGATAACAATTCCATCAGATCACAGAGATAGCCATTTTGTGAAAATGCGTCAAATGCTTCTTTGTTCATAAGGACAACATCCAGTTGTTCACTATCAATGGATGCCAGTATTTTCATGCGGGATGCATAGGTGTACTCGTGATAGGGATTTGTCTCATCATCAGTCAGATATAATCCTGTATATAGCTGCATGGTTTCCTTTGAAGTATCTGTATCAATAAAATCCAGAAAATCGGTACTTAGCTGTGCGGTGAGTGATTCACTGGCAGATACGTTGACCAGAGCCGTATAAAGAACTGTTTCCTTATGGGTGAAATGCCCGTAAAGGGAATAGGTTATTATATATAGAAAGATGCAAAGCACCACGATGGGCAGCTTATAATAATCCCAGATATACTGAACTTTTTTCAGTCCATGAAGATTCTTAAGTTTTTCCCTTTCCGGTGATGCTTTTCGTTTGGCTCTCATGATAAATCCCTTCCGGTATATTCATTTGTTTCATCTGAGGCTGGCGCTTCTGCTTTTTCTTCACACATCAGTAATATATTGGAGAAAAAGTAAGAGCAAAGGAAAGCACAGAGCCCTTCTCCGAAAATAACTGCAGGTGTAAAAATATTTATGATTACGAAAGCCATGACAAAGTAAATCACAGCCATCAGTACCGTGCAGAGAAGAAAGCGCATACCGATCATAATAGAGTTTTTGAACATCGCCCGTGTTGTGTTATTGAATCTGGATAAAAGCGGAAAAATATACATTAATACAATGGCGTATGCAACCAGTGCCACAATGAAAACGGCAGTACAAACTGTCCAGAACGCATTTTCAAAACGTAAATGGTATAGGACATATCCGTCAATGCCCAAAATAATTCCCAGACCCAGAAGAATCATCCAGATGAGGGTTCCCTGCTTGAAATTTTCCCTGAACGAATGAAAAAAGGCTTTTGTGATATTCCCCTCTTCATTTTTGGCCATTTTTAATGTGACATAATATAATGCAGTGGTAGAAGCGCCGATGGTAAAAACAGGAAGGCTGCATATAAACCACAGAATATTCAGATAGACTGTATTGACGATTTTTGTAATAAACTGCATGACCGGGTTGTCCGGGTTAAGTAAGCTGTTCATAATATTTAATCCTCCGTGGATGCTCTGTAAATCAGGCTGGTCTCCGTGTGCATGGTACGGTAGTTTAAAGAAGGTTCTTTGATTCTTGATATTAACAAATGTACTGCGGAGAATCCCATAATCTGACTGTGTATATGGATGGTGGTCAGAGAAGGTGTTACGATCTTTGACTCGGGGGAATCATCAAATCCGCACAGATACACGTCGTCGGGGATAGAATACCCAAGCTTTTTTAAAACATCCATAGCATCAAGAGCTACGAAATCATTTGCACAGATAAACACGTCAGGAAGATTTTTTATTTTTTTAAGACATTCAGTCAGGTATTCTTTGTATTCGCAAGAAGAAGGATTGCGGACACCTTCTTTGTTTTTCAGGATACAATACTCGTCATAGATGGGTAAGCCAAGCATATACATGGCATCCCGATAACCCATATAACGCTCAAAAAAGGAATGACAGTGCATGTATTCTCCGATGAATCCAATCTTCATTTTTCCCCTTCGAACCATTTCCTTTACGAAAAGATGAATATTGGAACGGTTGTCCATGTACAATTTGTCCGCTGCCAGTGGTTTGTTAAGTGATTCGGTTGGTGTATCGATAAAAAGGACAGGCAGTCCCAGATTGCAGACCATCTGGCTGTAGTCGGGATCGAACAATTCGATACAGACGATTCCGGCAGTTCGCTCCTTTATAAAAGAAATCGGAAGCGAAAGCCTGTGAAGCTCATCCTGCAAAATGCGATGCATGGTAAGGCTGTAGCCTAACTGGGAAAGCTCTCTCTGAAATTTGTCAATCATGGTGGATGAAAAGTGGGAATTTCCTAAAAAGCTTGTGGTAAAAAGCGCAACTTCACTGCGTTCATTCGGAGTGGAAAGAGACAGGGATGGTTTTCTGGTATCAGTAACTGTTACATAGGAAAACTGCTTATATCCCATTTCCATTGCTTTCTTTAAAACTTTTTCTCTGGTTGCATCGGCAAGTATGCCTGTATTGTTGATCGCCTTTGAAACGGTATTTCTGGAAACACCAAGAGCGTCTGCGATATCTTGTATAGTAACTCTTTCAGCCATATGTTCCTCCTGATTTTTGTTGATTTCTTTTACATATTACATTATAAAACGCAAATCGGAATGTGTCAAATGTAAAAATGAAAAATAATAGGTTATATTGCACAAAAAATGGTTGATAAAGTTGTATAAAATACACATAATTGAGTGAAATGCAAAAAATGACAAAAAATAATGTGGTTAAATGTCAAGATTATATTGACTAAATGTAAAAATAATGATATAAAATAAGCATAAGATCTTGAACAAACTTTTACAAATGCAAAACTAATTGAGACGGACGTGGATGTGAGCAAATGAAAAGTGGAGGGAGAGAGAGAAAGGAAGGAGGACGAAATGAAAACAAGTTCTACAACCGTTTCCAACAGGAAACAAAACAAAGAAAACGCAGGTTTTCACAACACACTTCTGTATTTAAAACAGCACTGGCAATTGTATGTGATTTTCCTGCTGCCGGCCCTGGCACTTACACTGATTTTCAGGTATATCCCTATGGGCGGCATCATGATTGCTTTCCAGAAGTACAATCCCATCAAAGGTATTCTGGGAAGCGAGTGGGTAGGTTTCAAGTATTTTGAACGGTTTCTGTCATCACCGGATTTTATGACATACCTTATTAATACTTTGAAGCTGAGTATTTACGGTCTGTTATGGGGGTTCCCTGTTCCGATTCTGCTGGCATTTTTGCTGAACCGGATTCAGAGTACAGGAATCAAAAAGAAAATTCAATTGGTTCTGTACTTGCCGAACTTTATTTCCGTAATTGTATTGTGTGGTATTGTGCGGATTTTCCTTTCAGTCACAGGGCCGGTAAACCTGCTGTTTGACACCAGCATCAATTTTATGACCATGCCGGAAGCATTCCGTACCATCTACATTGCCAGCGGTATCTGGCAGGGAGCAGGATGGGCATCTATTATGTATACGGCGTCATTGTCCAATGCCAGTCAGGAACTGAAAGAGGCAGCAGTTATAGACGGTGCAAACATATTCCAGCAGATTAAGGCAGTAGAATGGCCGGCAATCAAGGACATGGTTGTCATCCAGTTTATTATGCAGGCTGGTAATATCATGAGTATTGGCTTTGAAAAGGCGTATGCACTGCAAACGGATTTGAACATGGGTACATCAGAAATCATTGCTACCTATGTGTACAAAAAAGGTTTGATTGACGGAGATTACAGCTTTTCAACAGCGGTCGGTTTGTTTAATACAGTCATCAATGTTATCCTGCTGATTGCGGTTAATAAGATTGTGGCTAAGATGAATGACGGTAAAGGATTATAAGGAGGAGCAAAATGAAAAAGAAGAGCAGATTTGCCAGATATTCTCTGCAGGATAAGGCTTTGCTGATGTGTGGATATATTTTGCTTGGCCTGTTTGTGGTTGCCATTATAGTTCCTATGATTTATATTATCGTAGCTTCATTTATGGATCCGGTTACCTTGCAGAATAAAGGAATCACATTTGATTTCAACAAATGGACACTGACGGCATATGAACGTGTTATATCCAATTCGCAGATATGGATAGGATTCAAAAACGCAGTTATCTATTCTATAGTGTTTACTTTTGTATCAGTTGCGGTAACACTTCTGGCAGCATATCCGATGTCAAGAGTGGACTTTAAGGGAAGAGGATTTTTCAATGTGATCTTTGTTATCACCATGTTTTTCGGCGGCGGCCTGATCCCTACTTATTTGTTGATCAGTAACCTGGGACTGCTGGACAGTATGTGGGCAATTATCCTTCCGGGAGCTTTCAGCGTATGGAATATGATTATTGCAAGAACCTATTATCAGGGAATCCCTGGTGAATTGAGGGAAGCAGCAGATGTGGACGGAGCGAATGAACTGGTATATTTCTTCCGGATTCTGCTTCCGGTATGTACTCCGGTAATTGCGGTGTTGGCATTGTGGCAGTTCGTAGGAATGTGGAACAGTTACTTTGATGCAATGATTTACCTGAATGATTCAGCAAAACAGCCATTGCAGTTAGTACTTCGTTCCATCCTGATTCAGAACCAGCCGGAGTCAGGAATGATCTCTGATATGCAGAGTACGGCAGCGCGGGCACAGTTAGCCGAACTTCTGAAATATGCAACCATTATTATCTCCAGCTTGCCGCTTCTGGTAATGTATCCATTCTTCCAGAAATATTTTGACAGCGGTATTATGGCAGGTTCAATTAAAGGATGATGATTTAAAAAGAAAACTTCAATATGAAAGGAGTCAAGATATGAAGAAAAGACACTTTAAACAGGTAATTGCTGCCACATTGGCAGCAGGGATGGCATTATCTCTTACTGCTTGCGGCGGAAAAGATTCTGTAGAATTGAATTCAGGGGAATTACAGGAGGTTGATCTTGCTGACCTGCAGTTTCCGTTAAAAGAAAAAGCAACCCTGACAGGTATGACCAGCTTCCCGGCAAACACGGAATCCAATCCGAATAACCGTACAATTTTCAAACGTCTGCAGGAAAAGACTAATGTAGAGATTGAATGGACTGCCATCCAGAGTGACCAGTGGGGAGATAAAATTACCCTCAATATGGCTAATCCCAAAACATTAACGGATTTCATTTTCACCGCAGGTTTTGGTGACAGTGATCTGTTGAAATATGCGGATCAGGGTATTATTATTCCTCTGGAAGAATATATTGATGCTTATATGCCGAATCTGAGCGCAGTTTTTGAAAAATATCCGGAATACAGAACCATGAGTACGGATTCCGAAGGACATATCTGGGCTCTGCCATGGATTGAACAGCTTGGTTCAGGAAAGACCGCAATTCAGACTATTGATAATATGAGCTTCATCAATAAAAAATGGCTGGATTTCCTTGGATTGGAAATGCCGACAACTGTAGACGAATTTGAACAGGTTCTGATTGCGTTCCGTGACCATGCTTCTGAACTGCAGGCAGAATTTAATATTGATGGAAGTATTATCCCGATGTCCTGTATCGTAAATGATGGTGGTCAGGATCCGTGTATCCTCATCAATGGTTTCGGAGAAGGCTACGGTGATGCAGATAAGGGAAGACATATCGCAGTTACTGACGATCTGAAAGTCATCTGTTCTGCAACACAGCAGGGATTTAAAGATGGTATCGCATGGCTGCATTCTCTGTATGAACAGGGTCTGATCGATCCGGAGGCATTTACTCAGGAATGGTCCACTTATGTATCCAAAGGAAAATCCGGACGTTACGGTGTATGCTTTAGCTGGGATGTTGCCAATGTCGATAATCTTCAGGATTGGGTTCCGCTTCCGGCACTGACTGCTGATACAAGAAATATTACTCCGCAGAATGGTTCTTTCACCAGTGGATATGACCGTGGACGCTGTGTAGTAACTGCAGTTGCCAAAAATCCGGCTCTGGTATGTGCATGGCTGGATCAGATGTATGACCCGTTCCAGTCTGCACAGAATAACTGGGGAACCTATGGTGAGGATGATGAGTTTGATATCTTTGAACTGGGCGAAAATGAGAACGGCGAAGAAATGCTGAAACATGCTCCTCTGGGTGATGCATCTCCGGTTGAAGTAAGAGAAGCAGAAGCTGTCGGAGGACCACTGGCTATTCTGGATGAATACTATGGCGTTTATGTAACCTGCCCGGATGATGCACAGTATCGTCTGGATTGGATCAAAGATTACTATACACCGGATATGAATACCAAATATGTATATCCGAACGTATTTATGAGCCAGGAAGATACAGAAGAACTGTCTAATCTTCAGGCAGATATTCAGAAGACAATCAATGCAAACAAATCTGACTGGATTATGAATGGCTTCACAGATGCGGACTGGGATCAGTACCTGAAAGATCTGGATGCTTATGGTCTTCAGGATTATCTGGCAATTTTCCAGAAATATCTGGATGCATTCTATGGAAATGAGACAGCAGCGGAATAAAAAATAAATTCATTTGTAATAAATACAGGAAGTACAGGAGAATATTATGACAAGTCAGACATTACGTGAAGCAAGAAAATATGAAGATACTTCTGAAAAATTAATCACAAAAGAGGAACGTCCGGATTTCCATTTGTCTACACGGGTAGGTTGGATGAACGACCCGAATGGATTTTCGTACTATGACGGTAAATATCATATGTTTTATCAATATTATCCCTATGAATCCAAGTGGGGACCAATGCACTGGGGACATGCGGTGAGTGAGGATTTACTGCATTGGGAATATCTCCCGGCAGCGTTGGCTCCGGATGAAGCGTATGACAGGGATGGCTGTTTTTCCGGAAGTGCCATTACACTGCCGGATGGAAGACATCTTTTGATGTATACCGGTGTGGTAAAAGAGCATCAGGCGAACGATGTTTACCGTGATGTTCAGACCCAGTGCCTGGCTGTCGGAGATGGTGTGGATTATGTAAAATATGCTGGTAATCCGGTACTTGACGAAAATGATCTTCCGGAGGGATGCAGCAAATGTGATTTCCGTGACCCCAGAATGTGGCAGAAGAAAGATGGTACTTATTGCTGTGCAGTCGGTAATCGACCGGCAGATGGCAGTGGTCAGATATTATTGTTTACCAGTGCAGATGGCTTTAAATGGTCATTTAAAAAAGTACTGGCAGAGAACAAAAATCGTTTCGGAAAAATGTGGGAATGTCCGGATTTCTTCGAATTGGATGGGAAATGGGTTTTACTTACCAGTCCTCAGGATATGCTTCCAAAGGGATTTGAATATCATAATGGAAATGGAACTCTTTGCCTGATTGGTGACTATGATGAGAAAACCGATACTTTCACAGAACAGAAAGATCAGTCCATTGATTATGGTATTGATTTTTATGCACCACAGACAGTACTTACCCCGGATGGGCGTAGGGTAATGATTGGATGGATGCAAAACTGGGATACCTGCAGTATCCGTGCACAGGAAGAGCCCTGGTTTGGTCAGATGAGTCTTCCAAGAGAATTGTTCTTGAAAAACGGCAGACTGTATCAGAAACCAATCAGAGAATTAGATGAGATGCGAACCAATAAGGTGGCATATCAGAATATATCCTTTTCGGATGTCATACAACTGGAAGGTGTAAATGGCAGAAGAATTGATATGGAAGTGACCATCCGGCCGGAAAAAGATCAGGAGCTGTTCCAGAAATTTGCAGTGCGTTTTGCACAAAATGAACAGTATCATACTTCCATGAGCTTCCGCCCGAGAGAGTCAGTTTTAAAAATTGACCGTAAGTTCTCGGGATCCAGAAGAGCAATTATTCACCAGAGAAGAAGTAAGGTGAACTGGGAGGCAGGAGAACTAAAACTCAGATTTATTCTGGACCGATTTAGTGTAGAAGTATTTGTCAATGATGGAGAGCAGGTTCTTACGGCTACTATGTATACGGATCAGGTTGCAGATGGTATTTCATTCTTTGTGGATGGAGCGGCAAACATAGATGTTGTGAAGTATGATTTAGTATAAGAAAAAGTAGAAAGGAATTCCGATCTTGGGAATTCCTTTTCTGCTATAAGGAGGTTAGACAATATGAAAAGCTATGATGTTACAGCATTAGGAGAATTATTGATAGATTTTACAGAAAACGGCGAGAGCAGTCAGGGAAACCCGCTGTTTGAAGCAAATCCGGGCGGTGCTCCCTGCAATGTACTGGCTATGTTATCGAAGCTGGGACATAAAACAGCATTTATCGGGAAAGTAGGAAATGATTTCTTTGGGGAACAACTAAAGAGAGCGATAACAGAGGTGGGTATTGATGCGGAATATCTGCTCAAGGATGATGAAGTGCATACAACCCTTGCTCTGGTGCACACGTATCCGGACGGTGACAGGGATTTTTCATTTTACCGTGACCCGGGGGCAGATATGATGCTTACGGAAAACGAAATATCGGAAGTAGTGATAAAAGATTCCGGAATTTTTCATTTTGGAACCCTTTCAATGACACATGAAGGTGTGCGTGCTGCCACGAAAAAGGCTGTTCGTTTTGCCCGGGAAGCAGGGGCGTTAATTTCCTTTGATCCTAATCTGCGGCCGCCGCTTTGGAAATCCATAAATGAGGCAAGGGAACAGATCCTGTATGGGCTGGAGCAGTGTCATATCCTGAAAATATCAGATAATGAGATACAGTGGCTCACCGGAAAAACGGATTATACAGAAGGAGTGGAATGGATCAATGAGAGATATCGGATTCCGCTCATTCTGGTATCCATGGGAAAACAGGGAAGCAGGGCGTATTATAATGGGCGCATGGTGGAAGCAGCACCGTTTTTGCAGGAGAATACAATAGAGACAACCGGAGCCGGTGATACATTTTGCGGTTGTGTTCTACATTATATTTGTGAAAATGGGCTGGAAGATCTGTCAGATGAAGATCTGAAACAAATGCTGACCTTTGCCAATGCAGCCGCATCGCTTGTTACGACAAGAAAGGGTGCACTTCGTGTGATGCCGGAGAGAGAGGAAATTCTTGGACTGTTAAAAAAATAAGGAATATTTTTATAATGGCAGCCGCCGGAACCGTTCCGGCGGAATTCCCACTCTTTCGGAAAAAGCGTTGATGAACCTTCCGGCACTGTGATAGCCGGAAGCGGCTGCGATTTCCTCAAGCGGAAGTTTTGTGGTTTTTAAAAGATATTTTGCCCGGTTGATCCTGGAGATAATAATATACTCATAGGGTGAGTAGCCGGTTTTCTTTTTGAACAGCCGGGAAAAATAATAGGGACTTAGAAATACCCGTTCTGCCAGCAGCTGAATGGTAAGATTTTCGTCCAGATGGTTCTGAATATAGGAAATCGTGTTGCGGACAGCCGGTATATCTTCTGCGTCGGCATCAGAGGATGCCTCGGGAGCCATAATTCCGAATAACAGATCGGCAATCAGCCGGGAATATCCGGCTTCCGTGATCTGCTGTTCCTCACGGTTGATATAGATGATACGCTTCAGAATCTGAATCAGCTCGGGATAATCCTTTTGATGAAAAAGACAGCCGAAATTTTTATAAATTAATGGATAAATCTGATGGCAATTCAGCCCATCAAAATGAATATAATAAAATTCACAATTCTCCGGAGTGTAATAGAAATGTTTTTCCTGACAGTCAATGAAAAAGAATTCTCCGGCCCGGACCTGATAAGAATTTCCCATATAATCTAGTCGAATCATTCCCCCTTTTACATATAAAAACAGCATATAGGGATAAAAATCACGGTGAAAACTATATCCATTAATGGTATGATAATGACCGCAAGATACGAGATAATAAAAAAATTTCTTCGCATCCTCTGAGGGAGTATGGAAATAATAATCAGAGCCGGGAAGGGTTCCGGTATCGGTTGTATGCATGGAAAATCCTCCTTTTATGAAAAAAGTATCCTTAAAAATCAAGTGCCATAAGTATTATATCAGCCATATAAAAAAAGAGCAAGATTCGTAGATTTGAGAGCAGTATGCAAGTAGTTTTTCTATATGCTTTTATTTATAATGAAGCCATAAAATGATTAGGGTGTCAAAAGTGATTACGGATTGTTTCGCTGCAAGCTGCTTCCACTGTAATCATGAAATATGGAGAGGAGGACTTTTATATGACAAGAGAACAATTGACACTGGATGTGATCAACCGAAAAAATACCATGTATCTGCCAAGCCAGATTGAATTTGCCAATCTGAATAAGAAGATGGAACTGGCACATGCATTGGGCATGCGGACAGAGAGAGAAGTGGATGAATATCTGGGAAACCATATTTTCTGGACTGCCCACCTGGATGATGTACCTACCCATGAACTTCATAATCAGAAGAAAATGGAAGAGGCGGCAAGAGAGGGACGCTGTCGGATTGATACTAAAAGAAATCGGGTAATCGACGGATGGGGAATGGAATTTGAACTGGATGCTACCGGATACAACAATCTGGCTCATCCATTGGAAGGACTGGAGGACGAACCGGAGCTTCTGGACACCTATCATGCGCCGGATATCTCAGAAGATAAAATGGATATGCTGTTTCGAAGCGCCCAGGAGGATCTGAAAACCTATTCCGGAGATTATCTCGTAATGATGTCAGGCTACAATGGCATCTGGGAGAAATCTTATAACATTGTAGGAATGGAAGACTTTATGTGTCTGCTTATCACAGAACCGGATCTTGCCTGTCAGGTTATGGATGTGATCGCCGATTATAAAATCGCCATGGCGAGAGAAACAGGAAAACGTGGATTTAAGGTGGGGCATTTTGGAGATGATCTGGGTACTCAGGTTTCTACGATTGTATCGGAAGAAGTTTTTGTGAAATATTTTAAGCCGAGATATGCAAAGGTTTTTGCGGCATTTAAAGAATCCGGCATTCCGGTACAGATGCATTCCTGCGGAAATATTACACCATTTATTCCTCATCTGATCGACATTGGGCTGGATATTCTGGAACCGGTGCAGACATGTATGGATCTGAACTTCCTGAAAAAAGAGTACGGAAAAGATCTGATTTTCTATGGTGGAGTGGACACCCAGGAACTGCTGGCTTTCAAGTCTCCGGAGGAAGTGAGGGAGCAGACTCTTCGTACCATAGACATCCTTGGAAAAGGAGGCGGATATATCTGCGGACCATCTCAGGAAATCATGGATAATGTTCCGGTGAAGAATGTGATCGCATTGGCAGAGGCTATACGGGAAAGCCGATGAATTCTCCTGTGATTTTTTACTTGTACAAATTCTCATAAACACGTATAATAAAATATATGTTGATGGGCAGTGTCCAACCAACCACTGCTTATCAACATATATTATTTTCAGGAAAGCAGGTGAAACTTTTGGTAGAATTAGATCAGTTCAAAGCTACACTGAATTCCTATACACAGCCATTAGTGGAAGTGAGGGATTCACTTTGACCTCGCTAATAAAGAAAAGCGGATCGAAGAATTAGAAAGAAAAATGGAGGAGCCGGATTTCTGGGATAATCCGGAGCGCTCCCAGGAAATGATGAAAGAATTAAAAAGTCTGAAGGATGACAAGGAGATTTATGAGAACCTTGAGACACAGATGGAGGATATGGAAACCCTGATCGAGATGGGATATGAGGAAAATGATCCGTCTGTAATCGCAGAGATTCAGGAGATCCTTGATCAGTTTGAGACAGACTTTGAGAGCATTCGTATGAAAACTCTGCTGTCGGGAGAGTACGACAGAAAAGATGCAATCATCAAGCTGAATGCGGGAGCCGGCGGAACCGAGTCCTGCGACTGGGCAGGAATGTTGTACCGGATGTATTGCCGGTGGGCAGAGAAAAAAGGGTTTACACTGGAAGTGCTGGATTATCTGGACGGGGATGAGGCAGGCATCAAGTCTGTTACCGTTGAGGTTCACGGGGAGAATGCCTATGGATACCTCAAGTCAGAGAAGGGTGTTCACCGTCTGGTGCGTATTTCGCCATTCAATGCTGCGGGAAAACGGCAGACTTCTTTTGTATCCTGTGATGTTATGCCGGATATTGATGAAGATCTGGATGTGGATATCAAAGAAGATGATCTGCGGATCGACACATACCGTTCCAGCGGTGCCGGTGGTCAGCATATCAATAAAACATCGTCGGCGATTCGAATCACGCATATTCCTACCGGAATCGTAGTACAGTGTCAGAATGAAAGATCACAGTTCCAGAACAAAGATAAAGCGATGCAGATGCTGAAAGCAAAGCTGTATCTTTTAAAACAGCAGGAGAACATGGAGAAACTTTCCGGTATCCGGGGTGAAGTGACAGAGATCGGCTGGGGCAATCAGATCCGATCTTACGTTATGCAGCCATATACAATGGTAAAAGATCATCGTACCGGAGTGGAGACAGGAAATGTGGACAGTGTGATGGATGGAAATCTTGACCTGTTTATCAACGGATATCTGAAGTGGATTGCCCTGGGCGGCAAGAAAGTGGAGGATACCGATCTGCAGTAAAACAGAAAAGAGTTGCAGCACGGTACAAAGACAGGAGGTATCGTATGGGTATTATCAGAGCATTAAAAGAGACAGTCAGCGGTTCGTTGGCAGATCAGTGGCTGGAGGTTATTGAACCGGAAAATATGGGCGGGCAGACCGTCATGACCCGTGGAATCTGCACGGGAAAAGGTGCAAATAAAAAGGGTGGAAGAGATGTGATTTCCAACGGTTCGGTGATCCATGTCTATGAGGGGCAGTTTATGATGCTCCTGGATGGAGGCAAAATCGTGGATTACAGTGCGGAGCCGGGGTATTTTACAGTGGATAATTCATCCATGCCTTCCATGTTCAGCGGACAGCTGGATGACGCACTTCAGAATTCTTTTGACCGGTTCCGTTATGGTGGTGCTACTCCAACCGCTCAGAAAGTTTATTATATCAATCTGCAGGAAATCAAAGGGATTCGCTTTGGAACGCGAAATCCGATCAATTATTTCGATAATTTTTATAATGCGGAATTATTTTTGCGGACGCACGGGACATATTCGATCCGAATCACCGATCCAATCAAATTTTATGTGGAAGCGATTCCGAAAAATCAGGATCAGGTGGAGATTGGAGATATTAATGAACAATATCTTTATGAATTTCTGGATGCCCTCCAGTCTTCTATCAATCAGATGTCTGCGGATGGAGTCAGAATTTCTTATGTGACATCCAAAAGCCGCGAGCTTTCGAAGTATATGGCGGATACTCTGGATGAGGACTGGAAGCAAAATCGTGGTATGGAGATTCAGGCAGTGGCCATTGCCAGTGTTTCCTATGATGAAGAATCACAGAAACTGATCACCATGAGAAATCAGGGTGCCATGCTGGGAGATCCATCCGTAAGAGAAGGTTATGTGCAGGGAGCATTTGCCAGAGGAATGGAAGCAGCCGGGAGCAATAAAGGCGGAAGTACGGTTGGCTTTATGGGAATGAATATGGGTGCTCAAATGGGCGGAAGTATGGTTGCCAATATGTCTGCAGCCAATATGCAGCAGATGCAGATGAACAGAGAGACTCAGGCAGCTGCAGAAAAGCAGAGCCGTTCTTCACAGACGAAGGAAGATGTCTGGATGTGCGTGTGCGGACATGAAAGTACAGGAAAATTCTGTAGTGAGTGCGGCAAACCTCGTCCGGAGAAAGATACATGGATGTGTGTGTGCGGACATGAAAGTACAGGAAAATTCTGCAGTGAATGCGGACGGCCCCGTCCGGAGAAAGACACCTGGATGTGCACCTGTGGGCATGAAAGTACAGGAAAATTCTGCAGCCACTGCGGCAAACCCCGTCCGTAAATACAAGGAGGGTTAAGCATGGCAGTCATCAGTTTAAAATGTCCGAACTGTGGAGGAGAACTGGTATTTGATCCTTCCACACAGAGATATCAATGTCCGTACTGTATGTCTGATTTCAGTCAGCAGCAGGTGGATGCGATGCAGCCTCAAGATCAGCCGTCTCAGGAATCAGAGACGGCTGATTTTACAGAGGAGAAAAAAGAAGAAATCAATGGGCAGGAGGAAGCGGTAGTTTATACGTGTCCCAGCTGTGGGGCGGAGATTGTCACAGATGCAACCACTGCTGCAACTTTCTGTTATTATTGTCATAATCCTGTGGTACTTTCCGGGCGTGTTTCGGGAGAATATTTGCCCAAATGGATCATTCCATTTTCTATTGACCGGAATACAGCTGAAAATACCTTTTTGGAAAATGTGAGAAAAAAGAAGTTTGTACCGAAAGGATTTTTTGAGAAAAAACAGATTGAAAAGCTGACCGGTGTGTATTTCCCATACTGGATGGTGGACTGGAAAGGACAAGGATATTTTCAGGCGAAAGGCACAAAGGTGCGTGTCTGGAGGAGCGGCGATACCGAGTATACAGAGACACGATATTATGATATCTATCGGGAAGGGAATCTACAGTTTTCCGAGTTGTTTAAAAATGCTCTGAAGAAAGCAAACCGAAAGCTGGTGGAAGGTGTTTTGCCGTATCAGTTAGAGAAAGCAAAAGAATTTTCTGTGGGCTACTTGTCCGGATTTCAGGCAGAGAAAAGGGATATGGAACAAAAAGAATTCCAGCAGGAGATCACGCAGGATACAAGGCAGTATGCCCAGGATATGCTCAGAGACAGTGTCAATGGCTATTCTGCGGTGATTCCCCATCATATGGATGTGAGGACGCGGGAAGAAGAGTGGAGTTATGTCATGGTGCCGGTGTGGGTTATTACCTATAAAGGGAGCAACGGGAAAATGTATTACTATGCCATCAACGGGCAGACCGGAAAAGTGTGCGGTAAACTCCCTGTGAACTATAGAAAGCTGGGTGCGGTATCGGCTGTGATTTCAGCAGCAGTATTTGCATTGGCATTGGTGGGAGGACTGTTGATATGAAAAAGATACGATGGATAACAGGAATACTTCCCGCAGTATGTTTTTTTCTTCTGTTAATAATGGGAAGGGGCACCATAACAGTGCATGGAGCACAGTCTGATTCGATACAGCATGTGGTGGATCAGGCGGATATCCTTACCTCTCAGGAAGAACAGGCTATCGGAAACAGAATAGAAGAAATGTCCGAAAAATGGAAACAGGATTTTGTAGTGGTGACTACATATGATGCGGAGGGGAAAGATTCTGAGGAGTATGCGGATGATTATTATGATGATCATGGATATCAGGAAAATGGAATCCTGTATCTGGTGGATCTGGATAATAGTAATGTATGGATTTCTACTTCCGGAAGCATGATCCGATTTCTGACAGACAGCCGGATTGACCGGGTAATCGATGCGGGATACAGTCAGCTGAAATCCCAAAACTACGGGGAAGGTTTTCTGGCCATGTTGGATCAGACCGACACGTATATGGAAGCCGGTATTTTGGATAACCAGTATACCTACGATGTGGAGACGGGAAAAGTCAGCAGGCATTATGGACTGACAGCCGGGGAAATCATTGTTGCGCTGCTTGTGGGACTTGCATGCGGGGGAATCTTTTTCGGTGTCATCAATGCGAGATATAAAATGAGAACAGGGACATATACGTATCCTTTCAGAGAAAAGGGAAAGATACAGCTTATCCGAAGAGATGATATTTTTGTCAATCAGACGGTAACCAGAAGGAGGATAGAGAGAAATCCTCCATCCGGAGGAGGCGGGCGAAGCAGTGTACATACCTCCGGAAGCGGACGAAGCCACGGCGGCGGCGGACGAAG
>SFQZ01000048.1 GCA_004562915.1 bacterium | reverse complement strand
TGGCGTACGCTGCCGAAAACTAACATATCTGCAATTTTCAAGGTTCCCATGGAGCCATTTTTTTCAGCTCCATTTTTTCATAGGCTACTTTACACTACCATCTTTCGGGGTGATTCCGATATGTTTTTTGAAAATCTTTGTAAAATAATTCACATCCGGTATTCCACAGGACTGTGCGATTGTCTGTATCTGCAGGTTGGTAGTATTTAAGAGGAAAATCGCATGTTCCACTCTTTTCCTGTTCACATACTCTGTCAGAGTGGCTCCCGTTTCTTTTTTAAATAATGTCGATAGATAGCTGGAGTTGATATTCAGCTTTTCTGCCTGATTGCGAAGACTGAGATCAGAAGTTAGGTCAGAATCAATCTGTGTAAGAACTTTACGTACCAGAAGGGAATATCCCTTCATGGAGTGATTTTTTACAAGAAGACAATACTTGTGAACCATTTCTCTTTGCAGTGTTGCTAAAGCATTGATGGATGTTGTCAGTTCGATTTTTCTGGCGTATTTAGAAGAAAGACTGTCTATATGCAGCGGATGTACAGCACCGGCTTCTGCGGCTTTACGTAATAACGTATTAAGAACAATGGCATAATTCTTTTTATTGCGCAGATTATCAGGAATTCTCTGCTCCATCTGACAGGCGCCCAGATTATTAAAGTGAAGTTCTGCTTTGTGAATTTGTCCCTGTGATACAGCCTGCATAAGTTTACTTTCTTCGGCATACCGTTCTTCCAGAACCCGCATGCTGAGATAGGGATCTTCAGACTCTTTGGAAGCCGGACGCTGAGCTACGGGGTCGAAAGCATCTGATATAAATTCCTGCATATTCTGTACGGAAAAATTATCCATACTTCTCCACATATATTCCCCCAAAGTGTATATAATTGTCATAATACGGCTTTCTTCCGGGATAATAGGAATATCATGATAAAATTTGCTCAGTTGGGGTAAGATATCAACAGGTATCATACAGTCGTGTAGATCCTTTTCGAACATATCCGGTGTAAACGGTACAAGCGCATAAGGTCCAATGACCATGTGAGTGGTTACTTTCATATCCGGTAATTGGAAAATTAAATAATTGCATAGAAAAGAATCTATGACTTTATAAATGATATTTGGTTTGTAAAACTTTGGAAATTCATGTGCTACCTGAAGATAATCAAAGTCCGGGTTAAAGAGTCTGCGCAGACCGTAGTCAAACTCCGGTGCGGTTTCCATATCTTCAGTAATATAATAAAAAGAAAGATGATAATTTTGTATCAGCTTTTCAAAAAAATCCAATTGTATTTGATAATTCATAAAAATCTCCTTTACGATTTCGGATGCATTTCTGACATTCGTAGTATTATTGCCTATTATCGTATAATTTTTAGGTAATTTCAACTCAAAATAAAAAAAGTACGATAATTGGATAAAATAATCCTCATGGCGAAAGAATGATAAATGGTATACTACAAATAAAGTTTTGGGGAAAAGGAGGGAGAAGATGTTAGAGTATTCTATGCTTTATCCAAAAACAACCGTATCCAGACGGGCAGTTTCAATGGACGGCATGTGGAAGTTCCGCTTGGATTGGAAAACTGAGGGTGAAGCTCTTGGTTGGATGGATGGTGTTCCGGGGGATGAGATGATTCCGGTTCCTGCAAGTTTTCAGGATTTTTATACTGACAAGGATACCCGCGAATATGTAGGGAATCTGTGGTATGAAAAGGATATCTTTGTTCCGGGAGAATGGGAAGGAAAGTATATTTTTATTCGCTTTAGTTGTGCAACACACCGGGCACAGGTGTTTGTAAACGGTGTGAGGATCACAGAACATGAAGGCGGCTTTTTGCCGTTCTGTGCAAATGTAACTGAAGTTGTGCGCTACAATGCTGTCAATAAAGTTGTAGTGAAAGTAAATAATGAACTGACCGTGACCAATATTCCGTGTGGAACTACTATAACACTTGCCAATGGCAAAAAGATGGCCAAACCGTATTTTGATTTCTTTAATTATTCAGGACTTCAAAGATCGGTAAATCTGATTGCATTGCCGAAGGAATCTGTATTTGACATTACTACGGATTATGAATTGGATGGAAAAGATGCCAAAGTAGCCTACACCATTGTTACTACCGGTGAGCATACAGTCAAAGTGGAACTTCTGGATAAAGAAGGCAACAAAGTTGCATGTTCTGAAGGAAAAGAAGGAATACTGGAAGTGAAGGATGCTCATCTTTGGGAAGTCCGTAATGCATACCTGTATAAAATGATAGTAAGGATCGTGGACGCTGAGGAAGTTCTGGATGAGTATTATGAAGAAATCGGTATCCGTACCGTAGAGGTAAAAGGAACCAGTATTCTTTTAAATGGCAAACCTGTTTATCTGAGAGGATTCGGCAAGCACGAGGACAGCGATGTGGTCGGCAGAGGATTCAACATCGGTATGATGAAGCGCGATTTTGAATGTATGAAATGGATCGGGGCGAACTCATTCCGTACGTCACATTATCCATACAGCGAAGAAATCTACCAGATGGCGGATCGGGAGGGATTCCTGATTATCGATGAAGTTCCTGCTGTGGGACTTTTTGAGAGTCTGATGAATTTCATGGAAGCAAGTACCGGTAAACAGACTGCTTTCTTTGAAAAAGATACTACACCGGAGCTTTTGAAAAATCATCTGAAAGCAGTGGAAGAGATGATTACAAGAGATAAAAATCATCCGAGTGTGATTGCCTGGAGTCTTCTGAATGAACCGGAGACCACCAGTGATGCAGCAGTTCCGTATTTTAAAGCAGTGTTTGACCGGGCTCATGAGCTGGATGTTCAGAAGAGACCGAGAACTTTTGCTTTGGTTATGAACTCTACACCGGGCGTATGTAAATGTTACCATTTCAGTGATATCATTTCCTTGAATCGTTATTATGGCTGGTATGTAAAAGGCGGATATGAAATCTGTGATGCCATGGAATTGTTCAGAAAAGAGATGGACGGCTGGAAGGCACTGAATCTGAATAAACCGTTTATTTTCACAGAATATGGAGCTGACACACTTGGCAGCGAGCATAAGCTTCCGTCTGTGATGTGGAGTCAGGAATATCAGGAAGAATATCTGGCAGAGAATCATGCCATGATGGATGCCTATGACTTTGTAAAAGGTGAACAGATCTGGAATTTTGCAGATTTCCAGACAACAGAAGGCATCATGCGTGTCAATGGCAATAAGAAAGGTGTGTTTACCAGACAGAGACAGCCCAAAGAAGTTGCCTATATTCTCAAAAAACGGTGGGAGAGTCTGCCTTTGGATTACAAAGGTTAATGTTGAATTCCTGAGAAAGGAATGTTTAAAAGAAAAGGAGAAAAGCTATGGCTAAAAATAATACTTCCGTGCAGCCTTTCGGTATGAAAGATAAGCTCGGATACATGTTCGGTGATTTTGGTAACGATTTTACCTTTATCTTATCATCCATGTTCATGATGAAATTCTATACAGACGTTATGGGCATTTCCAGTGGCGTTGTTGGTGTCCTGATGATGGCTGCACGTTTTGTAGATGCGGTAACGGATGTTACCATGGGACAGATCGTAGACCGTTCCAAACCTACAAAAGATGGCAAGTTCAAACCATGGATCAAGCGTATGTGCGGTCCGGTGGCAATTGCGTCGTTCCTGATTTATCAGTCGGCTTTTGCCAATATGGCTTATGGATTTAAGGTGGCATGGATGGCAGTTACATACCTGCTGTGGGGTTCCATCTTCTACACCTCTATCAACATTCCGTATGGTTCTATGGCATCCGCAGTTTCTTCCGATCCGAAAGACCGAGCTCAGCTGTCCACATGGCGAACCATCGGAGCTACGCTGGCTGGTCTGGTAATCGGTGTAGGAACTCCTATGGTAGCTTATGAAGTAGTTGACGGAAATACCGTTCTTTCCGGCAGCCGTATGACCATCATCGCAGGTGTATTTAGTGTTTGTGCTATTATCTGTTACCTGCTCTGTTTTAATCTGGTTCGTGAGCGTGTTAAAGTTGAGGCAAATACTCAGAAGCTGGAAGTTGGTAAATTATTAAAAAGCCTGTTTACCAATCGTGCTCTTCTTGGAATTATCGTTGCAGCTATCCTTCTGCTTCTGGCTCAGCTTGGTATGTCAGGTATGGCAGGTTATGTATATCCGAACTACTATGGTTCCGCAAGCGCACAGTCTCTGTCAGCTCTGACCGGAAACCTGGTGATTCTGGCAGTATGTGCACCGTTGGCAGTTAAATTTTCCACAAAGTTTGGTAAGAAAGAACTTTCCTCAGTGGCCTGCCTGGTGAGTGCGGTTGTTTATGTCGTTTGTCTTGTTTTAAAACCGCAGAATCCATTTGCATACGTGGCATTCTCTACTATAGCTTATCTGGGAATCGGTTTCTTTAATACTGTTATCTGGGCAATGATCACAGACGTTATTGACGATTCGGAAGTTAAGAACGGTATCCGTGAGGATGGTACAATCTATGCAGTATATTCTTTTGCCCGTAAAGTCGGACAGGCACTTTCCTCTGGTATGGTTGGAGGACTTCTGGCTCTGATCGGATATACACAGGCAACCGCTTTTGATCCGGAAGTTACACTGGGTATTTTTAAGATGTCCTGTATTATCCCGATCATTGGTTTTGCGGCAGTTGCGCTGGCACTGATCTTCCTGTATCCTCTGAACAAGAAACGTGTGGAAGAAAACGTTGCAGAACTGGCACGCCGTCGCGGAGAATGATTCATATTTTAAAAGTATTCGGGAGGCGGAAGCCTGTATGAACGAAAGATAAGGGACTCTCATACCGGGGGTCCCTTATCCTTAACAGCGTAGAATTGTTTGTTTGCGGAAAATGGGGATTTTTATATAAAATGACAATTTTTACAATGTACACAACAACCAAACCAATGGATTTTTTGGAGAAAGTTTTTTAAAATATAACTATCAAGATCATTATAGAAAAAGAAAGGGCAGGTAAAAACTATGCAGATGACATTAAGATGGTACGGATCCAAATTTGACACAGTAACTCTGAAACAGATTCGTCAGATTCCGGGGGTTACAGGAGTTATCACTACATTGTATGATACTCAGCCGGGCGAAGTATGGAGCAGAGAACGCATCCGTGCTATGAAAGAAGAAGTAGAAGCAGCAGGATTGGAACTGGCTGGTATTGAAAGTGTTAATATCCATGATGATATTAAGACGGGTAGCGGAAACAGAGACCAGTACATTGCAAACTATATTGAAACTCTGGAAAATCTTGGAAAAGAAGATATTCACCTGGTATGCTATAACTTTATGCCGGTATTTGACTGGACAAGAACAGAACTGGCAAGAGTAAGACCTGACGGTTCCACCGTATTGGCTTACACACAGGAAGCAGTAGATGCACTGGATCCTGAAAAAATGTTTGATTCTATCGCAGGTGATATGAACGGAACGGTAATGCCTGGCTGGGAGCCGGAACGTATGGCAAAAGTAAAAGAGCTTTTTGCTATGTATAAAGATATTGATGATGAGAAACTGTTTGAGAACCTGAAATATTTTCTTGAGAAGATTATGCCGGTATGTAACCAGTATGATATCAAGATGGCAATCCATCCGGATGATCCGGCATGGAGCGTATTTGGTCTTCCAAGAATCATCATTAACAAAGAAAACATCCTGAGAATGATGAAAATGGTAGACGATCCGCACAATGGTGTTACTTTCTGCTCCGGTTCATACGGAACCAATCTGGAAAATGATCTTCCGGATATGATTCGTTCTCTGAAAGGAAGAATCCATTTTGCGCATGTTCGTAACCTGAAATTCATCACTCCTACTAATTTTGAAGAAGCTGCTCATCTGTCTTCTGACGGAACATTCGATATGTATGAGATCATGAAAGCTCTGTACGATATCGGATTTGACGGACCGATTCGTCCTGATCACGGACGTATGATCTGGGATGAGGTTGCTATGCCTGGATATGGTCTGTATGACAGAGCACTTGGTGCAACGTATCTGAATGGTCTTTGGGAAGCAATCGATAAGAGCCAGACAAGAAAGTAATGATGCCAGGGTCAAAAGGTCATGCATTTCATGCTTGCATGTAATGGTTCATGGATATTGGACTTTCATAAATGAACGTAAAAATAAGTCAGCATTTATTATAAAGGAGACAGAAAAATGAAATTAAATGAACAGGGTCTTGCAGACAGAGCCCAGTGGGAAGCTAAGGGATACTCTTTGCCCAGATTTGATCGTGAAAAAGTAAAAGCTGCAACATATGAAAATCCATTTTGGGTTCATTTTGGGGCAGGTAATATTTTCCGTGCGTTCCAGGCAAATATAGCACAGAATCTTCTGAACGAAGGAATTCTGGATCGCGGTATCATTGTAGTAGAAGGTTTCGATTATGAGATCGTTGAGAAAATGAATTGGCCGCATGACGATTACACTATTCTTGCTACGTTGAAAGCAAATGGTACCGTTGACAAGACCGTTGTCGGCGGTGTGGTAGAATCTCATATTCTGGATTCTCAGAATGAAGCTGAATATGGTCGTCTGAAAGAAATCTTTTCTAAAGATTCTCTGCAGATGTGTACCTTTACCATTACAGAAAAAGGTTATAGTCTGGTAAACGGAAGAGGAGAAATCATTCCGGATATCGCAGCTGATTTTGAGGAAGGCCCGGCACAGCCGAAGAGCTATATCGGAAAAGTTGCTTCTCTTTTGTATACCCGTTATCAGGCAGGTGAAAAACCGATCGCTATGGTAAGTACAGATAACTGCTCCCACAATGGAGACAAGCTGAAAGCAGCCATCACCGCTTTTGCAGAAAAATGGGCAGCAAACGGCAAAGTAGAAGCCGGTTTTGAAACTTATATCAAAGAGTCCGGAAAAGTATCTTTCCCATGGAGTATGATTGATAAGATTACCCCCCGTCCGGATGCATCTGTAGAGGAGATTCTGAAGGAAGACGGTGTAGAAGAACTGGAGCCGGTTATCACATCCAAGCATACGTATGTAGCACCATTTGTAAATGCTGAAGAAACCGAATATCTGGTTATCGAGGATGATTTCCCGAACGGAAGACCTGCACTGGAAAAAGGCGGTGTTATGTTCACAACACGTGAAACAGTAGATAAAGTAGAAAAGATGAAAGTCTGCACCTGTCTGAATCCTCTGCATACCTGTCTGGCTGTATTCGGATGTATCCTTGGTTATACCAAGATTTCTGATGAGATGAATGATCCGGAACTGAAGAAACTGGTAGAGGTTGTAGGATACAAAGAGGGTCTGCCTGTAGTTGTTAATCCGGGTATCCTGGATCCGAAGGAATTTATTGATACTGTGCTGCAGGTACGTGTTCCGAACCCATTTATGCCGGATACACCACAGCGTATTGCAACAGATACATCACAGAAACTGGCAATCCGTTTTGGTGAGACTATCAAAGCATATCAGGCATCTGATGAACTGGATGTAAAAGATCTGAAACTGATTCCGCTGGTATTTGCCGGATGGCTGCGTTACATGATGGCTGTCAATGACAATGGAGAAGCATTCGAGCTCAGCCCGGATCCATTGACAGATACCGTTCGTCCTTATGTTGAAAAATTGACATTAGGTGGAACCGTAGATGCAGAAGCACTGAGACCGATTCTGGAAAATACAAAGATCTTCGGTGTAAATCTGTATGATGTAGATATGGCAGATACCGTAGTTGGTTATCTTCAGCAGATGATTGCTGGTCCTGGAGCAGTTCGCAAAACTCTGCAGGAAACATTAAATGAATAGTGTGCCATGATTAATTGAGAGGAGGGGTAGTGATCTTTGTGAAGAGAGCTGCCTCTTCTTGGAATCAGAAACAGTAAGGAGAATACAGATGAAAGCTTTTATGGATGAAGACTTTATTTTGTCTACAGAGACAGCAAAAAAATTATATCATGAGTATGCGGAGACAATGCCAATCCTTGATTACCATTGTCATTTGAATCCAAAAGAGATTTACGAAAATAAAAAATACGATAATCTTACACAGGTATGGCTGGGCGGTGACCATTATAAATGGCGTCAGATGCGCTCCAACGGTGTAGAGGAAAAATATATCACAGGAGATGCCACTGACCGTGAAAAATTCCAGAAATGGGCAGAAACCTTGGAGATGGCGATTGGAAATCCACTGTATCACTGGAGCCACCTGGAGCTCAAAAGATATTTCGGTTATGACGGATATCTGAATGGTGAAACTGCTGAGGAAGTATGGAATCTGTGCAATGAGCAGCTGCGGGGTGAGGGAAGAGCACCGAGAGATCTGATTAAAATGTCAAATGTAACACTGGTTTGTACAACAGATGATCCTGCGGATTCTCTGGAATGGCATAAAAAACTGGCAGAGGATGAAACTTTTGATGTGCAGGTTCTTCCTGCATGGAGACCGGAAAAAGCCATGAATATGGCAAAACAGGATTATCTTGAATATCTGGCAAAGTTGAGTGCGGTATCCGGTGTGAAAGTGGAAAGCTTTGCATCCCTGATTGAGGCTCTGAAAGTACGCATGGAATTCTTTGCTTCCATGGGATGCACGATTTCCGACCACAGTCTGGATTATGTTATGTATCAGCCGGCAACTGCAGAAAAAGTGGAAGCTATTTTTGCTAAGAGACTGGCAGGAGAACCGGTGAGTGCAGTAGAAAAGAAACAGTTTGAAACTGCATTTATGATAGCCATGGGCAAAGAATACCATAAGAAAAACTGGGTAATGCAGCTGCACTACGGAGTAAAACGTGATAATAACGGAAAGATTGCCGGAACACTGGGACCGGACACTGGCGTTGACTGTATCAATAACTTCGCACCATCTTCTGAGATGGCCGATTATCTGAATGCACTGGCAGTGACGGACGAACTTCCGAAGACAATCCTGTACTCTCTGAATCCCTGTGACAATGCCTCCATCGGAACCATCATCGGATGCTTCCAGGACAGCAGTGCAATCGGTAAGATTCAGCAGGGAAGTGCGTGGTGGTTCAATGACAATAAGACAGGTATGCAGGAACAGATGATATCTCTGGCAAATCTGGGTCTTCTGGGTAATTTTATCGGAATGCTTACCGATTCCAGAAGTTTCCTGTCTTATACCAGACATGAATATTTCAGAAGAATTATGTGTGATCTGATCGGAGGTTGGGTAGAAAACGGAGAGTATCCGCCAGACTATAAAGCTCTTGAAAAGATTGTTAAAGGGATTTCTTACAACAATGCAGTGAGATATTTTGGGTTCAATCTATAATAAATAAAAAGAGGTATTGGGGAAAGGAGTTTTTATGAGAACAAAAACATTATTGACTGCGGCGCAGTTCGCAAAAAGTGGGGAAGCTTTTACAACCGTGGCACTTCCGCATACATGGAATGCACTGGACGGACAGGACGGCGGCAACGATTACTGGAGAGGTCTTTCCATTTATCGGATCGATCTTCCAAACCCTACAGAAGGGAAAAAGCAATATATTGAGATTAAAGGTGCCAATCATGTGGCAACTGTATACTGTAATGATCGTGAGTTGGGCACACATAAAGGTGGATTTTCCACGTTCCGTTTTGATCTGACACCGGCTATGAAACCGGAAGGCAATGTTCTGACGGTAGCTGTGACCAATCAGAAAAGTGATATTTATCCACAGAATGCAGATTTTACATTCTATGGCGGTCTGTATCGGGATGTGAATTTTATTGAGGTGGATCCGAGCCATTTTGATCTGTTAAAAACAGGTACCGATGCAGTTTTCGTAACTCCGCATAATACCGGAAAGACCCGTCTGGATCTGTTCCCTGTAAATGCAGAAGGATGTACTGTGGCTGTAGAACTGAAAGATGCAGAAGGTAATGTGGCTGCATCCGGAAAAGCAGCAGCCAAAGAGCATACGGTGATCAAATTGGATGTGAAAGAACCGCATTTGTGGAATGCTGTGGAAGATCCATACTGCTATACCTGTGAAGCATCCATCATAAAAGAAGGAGAGGCTGTGGATACTGTTGCAGTTACATATGGATACCGCGGTTTCCATGTGGATCCGGAAAGAGGATTTTTCCTGAACGGAAAGAGCTGTCCGCTGCATGGGGTATCCCGCCATCAGGATCGTCAGGACAAAGGCTGGGCAATTTCCGAAGAAGATCATGAGGAAGATATTGCTCTGATCAAGGAAGTGGGAGCAAACACCATCCGTCTGGCACATTATCAGCATGATCAGTATTTCTATGATCTTTGTGACCATACCGGTTTCGTTCTTTGGGCAGAAATTCCGTTCATCAGCAGTTTTATTCCTACACAGGAAGCTTATGAAAATACCATCAGCCAGATGACAGAGCTGATCGCGCAGAATTATAATCATCCGTCTATCTGCTTCTGGGGTATCTCCAATGAAATCACCATCAGTGGAGAAACAGAAGCGCTGTATCGTAACCTGACAGATCTGCATGCTCTGGCGAAGAAGCTGGATCCCAGCAGACTGACGACCATGGCAGAAGTTTCTATGGTACCCATGGACAGCGAACACGTATATATCACAGATGTGCTGAGTTACAACCATTACTTCGGTTGGTATGTGGGTGATGTAGAAGATAATGGTCCATGGCTGGATAAATTCCATGCGATGAATCCGGACCGCCCGCTGGGTGTATCAGAATATGGTTCTGAAGCTGTTCTGAAATGGCATACCACCACACCGGATAATTACGATTATACGGAAGAATATGCGGCATATTATCACCATGAGATGCTCAAGACATTTGCCAAACGTCCATATCTGTGGAGTACTCATGTATGGAACATGTTTGATTTTGCAGCTGATGCCCGTGATGAGGGAGGTGTTCAGGGACGTAACAATAAAGGTCTGATCACCTATGACCGTAAGATCAAGAAAGACGCATTCTATATTTACAAAGCATACTGGACCACAGAACCGATGATTCATGTATGTGGAGAGCGTTTTGTTGATCGAGCACCGGAAGAGCGTATTGTGACAATATACTCTAACTGTCCGAGTGTAACACTGATCGTCAATGGAGAAGAAATCGAAACAAAAGAAGTGGTTGATCATGCTGCAGTCTTTGAAAATGTTCCGCTTCATGATGGTGCCAATACCGTTACCGCAAAGAGTGGTGATGTACAGGCAAATACCATTACGCTGAATGGAGTGGAAGAGCATAACTTTGCATATGATCTGCCGGAAGGAAATGAAGCGGCCAACTGGTTTGATGATCCGGCTGCGCGCGCAGCACGTAAACCTCTGGAATGCCCGGCAGGATTTTATAATATCAAGTGTAAAATCGGTGATCTTCTGGAAAACAGCGAAACAGCAGCTGTAGTAAAAGAAGCTATGGGCGTAGTGATGGGAAAAGGTGCATTTAGCATGTTGGACAATAAAGAATCTGCGGCAGAAGATAATCCAATGCAGAACTTTTATCTGATGATGCGTCTGTCAGATATGCTGAAAATGGCAGGTAAAGGAGTCACTGCAGAATTTAAGAGAGAGCTGAACGATAAACTGATTAAAATTAAGAAAAATTAAGATATATTTTGGCTGCGTATAGTCCATAGCCTGTTACGTTATGGACTATACTAGACGAAACAAAAAATAACCTACAGATACACTGAATGATGATAAGTTTAGTGTCTGTAGGTTATTTTCAATACGAAGTTAAAACAGTCTAGTAGCTCAGTCCAAAGTTCAGCTCGTAGTAATTGCCTGCCGTATCCCGATATGCATATGCTTTTCCATTCTCATCTTTAAGGGAATCCGGCATATACTGGTCTTTATCATATCCCGGTACATCATTTGGTGAAATACATACACCATCCGCGTTTACAGCCAGAACTTCATCTCCTCTTGGAAGTGTCAGTGGAAGCTTTCCGGTAGGAGATACTTTTCCGAAGATCACTTCCAAAGTAGCGTCGGTATAGGTATCAAAGCCAGCCAGCAGCGCGTCGCTGTGAGGTTCTACATTTCCCAGTTCCCATGCCAGAGTAAAGTTTACATTGGTGATTACTTTACCGCCGTCTGCGCGTACTGCTTTGCTGATTTCTGCAATTTTTCCGGCATTGGCAAGAGTGGTTTCTGTATGTGTTTCAGACACGGGGCGTCCCTGTTCATCTACATTCGGTACTATTTTTCCGTTGCGGATATCCAGTTCCAGATATCCGGGAGTGGCATTAAAGTACTCTCCTGAACTTGGGGAGAGAAGGAGAATTGCATAATCCGCTTGGGACGGATCCTCAGTAAGCTTCAGGCGCTCAACCAATTGTCTGCGGAGGGAGGAAGTGGAAGCTTCAGCTTGTTCCGCCTTTTTATTGAAACACTCAACATAGAGAGTTTTTCCGGACAATTTATCATCTGTCAGAGGAAGGGTTCCGTCATTTTTCAGGAGTACGACAGATTTGCGGTGTACATCCATGGCATTTGCCCAGTCAGTTGGATTAGAGACGATCTCAACCGCTTTTGCCGGATCACGGTATGGATTTTCAAACATGCCAAGGGCAAAGCGCTCTGTCAAAGTGCGGCTTACCGCACGGTTCAAAGCTTCATCAGTCAGAACAAGCTGTTCTTTTGTGAAACCATCCGGCAGTGGATGGGTATCGTAATAGTCGTTGGATGCCCGTTCGTAAGCTTCTTTTGCGTATTTCACATCGTAAGAGCCACTGATGATATCAACACCGGTGTTAACTGCAAACGCAACACGTTCCGCTTTATCCAGCATTTCTACACCCCAGCCCATATTGTGGATAATTCCGGAGTCACTGTTGATATATCCCTTAAATCCCATTTGATTTCTGAGAAGCTCGTGAATGAATGGCTTATTGTATGCAAAGCCGAAAGGTTTCATTTTCATCGGGGCACCGTTTTTATCTGTCTGTGGAACACTCTTTTGGGCAGCCGGTTTTGCATAGTAGGGCATGATGGAAGAGGCATGGTTATCAACGGCTGTCTGGAATGCCGGAATGTGGTATTTCTGAAGACTTCCTTCTGTTTGATAAACGTTCCACTGCCCCATTGCATAATGAGGATCAAAGCCATTTTCACGTGCACCGCCGCCCGGAAAATGTTTTACGGTCAGAGCGACACCATCCGGGGTAACACCGTCTTTGCTGCCCTGAATAATCGGCACGATATGAGCGAAAATCTCACTGATCAATTCAGGATCTTCTCCGAATGTACCGTAAGTTCTCTGCCAACGGGGATCGGAGACAACATCCGCCATATACATATAGCCCTTTTTCATGCCGACAGCGTCCCATTCACGTCGGATACAGTCTGCAAAATCATCAATCAGATCAATAGAATCCCCTTTTATGGCAGCGGCAATACCCAGAGTGCCGGGCCATGCGGCAAATACACCGGAAGCATCATTCATACCGAAGACCACTTCTCCATTTTCATTTCTGGAATTGGAGAGCACATCTACGGGAACGAAGTGTTCACATTCTTCCGCAACCGCATTCATCTGATTGATCCAGTCAGCCAGTTCATCCGGCTTCGGATTGGAACGCAGAATAAAATGGCGTACCCACCAGTCTTTAATGGTGACGGTTGTTCCTTCTGTAGCTGCAAAGGAAAAAATAGATCCTTCTGCTACCGGTTTCTCATCCAGAAGACCGGTTTCGTCCACAAACTCTTTATCTTCCTGTTCAATTCCCATTTTCCAGCTGCTGACAAAAAGTTGTCCGAGTTTTTCTTCCGGCGAAAGAACTTCAGCCAGAGCTTTGGCACGTTCAGAAGGAGGCAGACGCCAGTCATCAAAAGGCTTCAGTTCTCCACTGCCGTCGATATCCTTAAAATAAAGACCGTCCTTTTCAATAACTCCTTTCCCACAGTCACCGATTACAGGTCCGCCGGGATTTTGATAATACTTGATACGTTCTGTAGCTTTTTTCTTCATAGTGACCTCCATTCCTATATTATTGATTTGATCCATGATACTATGATGTTGGGGGCAAAAGCTTTTGCCCCCAACATCATTATGCCATACCTAAAAATACGAAAGAAGTATTAGTTTAGGTGAAAACTGGATAAATTAATGAGATAAAACAACAATTTGCCAGAAGCATCTTGATTTTATTATTGCAAAATGCTAAAATTAAATAAATTAATCCAGTTTTAGAAATGATAGGTAGTAATATGCAAACAGATATTTTATGTATGATGAAAGAAATGATGGATGCCATGGGAATCCAGACCTTGTATCTGAAACCTCCTTATGAGAATGCGGTTTGTATTGATTTTGGTATCAGCGGAAAGATTTATGGTGATTTTGATTATCAGATCGTGATAGAAGATATTGTAAAAGAATGTCTTCCGGACACAGTGTGTATTGTCAAAAGCTGTTATTATATGTATCACACGATTTTCTGTTTTCCGGAACACATACAGAAGGAATATGGATATACACATTGTGTTATGGGTCCTTTATTGTTTCAGCCAATTACACAGGATGAGTTTTCTACGATTATGGAAGAAAACCATGTGGATAAAAAGTATAGCAGAGATTTTCAGGTACTTTATTCCAGAATTCCGTACCTTCAGTCCTTAGAACAGTGGAATAGTATTGTGATCAGTTTCTGCAGGAAAATATTTGGTGAGAGAGAGTTTCGTCTGGAACAAAATCATGCGCCCAACTCTTCCATGTTTTCGATTCGATTCAATACGTTTGCGGTTCAGCCGGAGCCGGATTTTAGTACGGAAACGATAGAAAAGAGATATGATGCAGAAAACAGAATGCTGCAGGCTGTGAAAAAAGGGAATTATGTAGAAGCAACCCTGCGGATGAATGAATTTGCAAAATACAGGATATTGCCGAGGCATGGTGATCCGATCCGTGATACAAAAAATCTGTTATTTGTGCTGAATACATTGCTCAGGAAAGCAGTTGAGGAAGCCAATGTACATCCGGTGTATATTGATGAACTTTCCAGAAAGATAGCCATTCAGATTGAAAGTTTTATAACAGAGAGCCAGCTGAAAGGAATCCGGGGAGAGATGGTCCGGAAATATTGTCTTCTGGTGAATAATTATTCCCGTTCCGGTTATTCCAAGTTGATCAGCAAGTGCCTGGATTATGTGGATTTTCATTATATGGAGCAGCTGTCATTGACCAGCCTTGCAGACCAGTATTATGTGAGCAGTACCCATTTGTCTGCCTTATTTAAAAAAGAAGTAAATATGAATCTGAAAGAGTATATTCAGGAAATTCGTCTTCGCCAGGCGAGGATTCAGCTCAATACCACCCGGCTTCCGATTCAGGAGATTGCGGCAAATTGTGGATTTCTGGATGTAAATTATTTTACCAGAGTATTCAGAAAAGTACACGGGATGTCTCCGAGAGAGTACAGAAATAAAATGCAATATATTAAAGAAGGATAAAAGGAATTAAAAATGAATGAACGAGACATAATAGGAAAAGACTCATTTTACAGGCAGATTTTCAAATTGGTTCTGCCTATTGTTATCCAGAATCTTCTGAGTGCCGCAGTTAACTCAGCGGATGTGATCATGTTGAATTATGTGGGACAATCGTCTATATCTGCAGTATCACTGGCATCACAGTATGCCAGTGTATTATTTATGGTATTTTACGGTCTGGGAACAGGTGCGACTATGTTGTGTGCCCAGTATTATGGAAAGGGAGATATGAAGGCCATCCAGGTGGTCGAAGGAATTGCTCTGCGATTTTCTATGGTGATAGCGGCAGTTTTTGCGAGTGCCGCTTTATTTTTCCCGGAAATGATGATGAGGCTCTTTACGAATGATGCGAAATTGGTCTCGATTGGAGCTTCTTACCTGAGATTCATGAGTATCAGTTATCTGTGCTGGGGGATCACAGAAGTATATCTGGCAGTACTGCGTAGTATCGGAAGAGTGGCGATTAGTACAGCCATGAATGTACTGGCCTTTTCTCTGAATATTATTCTGAATGCGGTATTTATCTTCGGGATGTTTGGGGCACCGAAGCTTGGTGCTATGGGAGTTGCGATTGCCACCTCTCTGTCACGTCTTATTGAACTGGCCGCATGCTTTGTGGTATCATGTTTGAGTAAAGACATCAAGTTGGATTTTCGATATTTGTTTGTACGCAACAAGCTGTTATTCTCTGATTTTGTAAAGCTTTCCCTGCCGGCTCTTGGAAATGATATTAGTTGGAGTGTGGCGTTTTCCATGTATTCGGTTATCATGGGACATTTGGGGTCGGATGTGGTTGCAGCCAATTCCTTTGTAACCGTTGTGCGTAATTTCGGGACGGTATTATGCTTTGGTATGGCGAGTGCGGGAGGAATCCTGCTGGGAAATATTATCGGTGAAAATAAAATGGACGAGGCACGGGAAGGCGCTAAAAAACTGATAAAGTTGACAGTTGTTACCGGTGCCATCGGAGGGCTGATCGTGCTGGCGGTTATGCCGTTTGCTTTGAAGTATGCGTCATTGACGGAGCAGGCCATGCATTATATGAAATATATGCTTTTGATCAATACATATTATGTAATGGGTGCTGCAGTTAATACGACGTTAATATGCGGTGTTTTCCGGGCAGGAGGTGACAGCCGGTTTGGCTTTGTGTGTGACACGATCGATATGTGGTGTTATGCAGTGCCTCTGGGATTCATAGCAGCTTTTGTGCTGAAACTTCCGGTCATGGTAGTTTATTTCCTTTTGTGTACGGATGAGTTTGCCAAGTGGCCATGGGTAATCAGACATTATCGCAGGGGAAAGTGGCTGAATAATATTACCAGGGACAACCTGTTTCGGAAAGAATAAATGATTTACGTTGCAAGAAAGAATAAGATATGCATATTATTGAAAACACAGATATCACTATGATATAATGAGTACAATTATATATCATGGAGAACAATTTCAAAATTTAGTGAATATAACAGGAGGAAATAACTATGAATACAGTGAATGTACAGTCCTGGAAAGCAGATATTCGGGAGTTTCGTGAAAAAACAGAGGCTTTTTATGCCGGAGAAATGAGTAAAGGTGATTATAAAGGTTTTTCAGGATTTTATGGAAGTTATGCTCAGAAAGGCGGAAAGGCGAGTATGCTGCGTCTTCGTATGACAGCAGGACGTGTAACAAAAGAAAAACTGGCATTTGTTGCGGATGCGATCCGTAAGTATCAGGTGAAGAAAGTACACTTTACCACCTGTCAGACCATTCAGTTTCATGATCTTCATACGGATGCGGTATGTGGGATCATGGAGAGTGCGCTGGATGCCGGTATCGTGACCATGGGCGGCGGTGGAGATTTCCCGCGAAATGTTATGTGTTCTCCTTTGTCCGGTGTGGAGAAAGATGAATACTTTGATGTTCGTCCGTGGGCTGAATGTGCAGGGGAATACCTGATCAATTTTATCAAGGCAGAAAAAATGCCGAGAAAGCTGAAAGTATGTTTTTCCAATTCTCCCCGAAATCTGACGCATGCTACGTACCGTGATCTGGGATTTGCGGCAAGAGAAGATGGAAAATTTGATGTTTACAGTGCCGGAGGTCTGGGAAATAATCCACGATTTGGCGTAAAAGTTGCAGAAGGAATTGAGCCTGAAAATATTTTGTACTATATCAAGGCTATGTGGCTTACATTCCGTGCATATGGCAATTATACAAACAGAGGAAAAGCCCGTACCCGTTATATGCAGGAAGCACTGGGAGGTCCGGAAAAATACAAAGAAGCATTTCTGGAGAAATTACAGGAGGTTTATGATTCCGGTGAGGATTTGACGATTAGACCGGAAATTACCCCAATAACAAAAGAAGGAGACGGAACCCAGATTTCCGGTTCCCGTATCTTAGAACAGAAGCAGGACGGACTTTATACTGTGATCTGGCATCCGATCGGTGGACAGCCATTGCCGGAAAATCTCTGTTCTCTGAATGATGTGATTCGTGACATGGATCAGGTGGAAATGCGTCTTGCACCGGATGAAACCGCATATATCATCAATCTTACAGGAGAAGAAGCAAAGAAAGTACTGGATGCAACCAGTGACACGGCAGCTTCCTTATTTGAAACATCGGTAAGCTGTATCGGAGCAAGTATCTGTCAGGTAGGAGTTCGTGATTCTCAGGCACTTCTTGGAGCCTGTGTAAAAGCAGTAAGAGAAGCTGGCATACCGGATGGAGCACTTCCTCAGATTCATATTTCCGGGTGCCCATCTTCTTGCGGAACCCATCAGACAGGAGCCTTAGGCTTCCGGGGTGGAGTAAAATCCGTTGACGGAAAAGCACAGCCGGCATTCATTCTGTATGTAAACGGAGAAGAAAAACAGGGCAAAGAAACCATGGGACGTGAACTGGGAGCCATGCTTGAGAAACAGATTCCACAGTTTTTGACAGAACTGGGAAGTACGGTGGCAAAAAGCGGTATGAACTTTGCAGAATGGAATGAAAAAGACAGTACGGCACTGGAGCGTGTTGCTGAGAAATATCTCGCATAGAAAGCGGATATGGTTAGGATAACGGAGATGTGTCCCCATGACATTAATATGCGGGACACATTTTCGTTATTCTCGTTACGTTTTGGACCTTACGAATCAAAACGTTTTATTAGTCTAATCCAAGAATCTCTTTATAGAATTCGCTGTAATCGGTTCTTTTTTCTTTTGTAAACTGAATAGCTGTTCTCGGATGCTGATTAAACAGTCCGGTCAGCAGATACTGCATATCATATCCCCAGACAACACCTTCCTGACGGAGTTTGGTCATATGTTTTTCTACGAATTTGATAACCGGATAAATCTGATATTTTGGGTTACGCAGAAGTCCCAGCAGCAATTCCATTGCGCAGTTGCCTGCACCGCGTCCCATTCCGTCATAAGTGGCATCCAGCCAGTCTACACCGTCTCCAACAGCTTCGATCGTATTTGCAAAGGCAAGCTGCTGATTGTTATGGGCGTGGATACCGATTTTCTTTCCATATTTTGCAGCGACATTCATGTAAATATCGGTAAGTCGAGCCAACTGTTCCGGATACAGGGCACCGTAGCTGTCTACGATATAGAGTACATCCACGGGAGACTGTCCCAGAAGGTCAAGAGCGATAGCCAGGTCTTTTTCCTGAGTATTGGTGATAGCCATGATATTGCAGCTCACTTCATATCCTTTGGAAGCAGCATTTTCAATCATGTCAATAGCGGAAGGGATAGTATTCAGGTACGTGGCCACACGGATCAGATCGATCGGGCTTTCGCTTTTGTTCAGGATATCTGTTTTGTAATCACATCTTCCTACATCTGCCATAATCGATATTTTCAGATCGGTATCATTGTCACCGACGATGGCACGAATATCTTCGTCTTTACAGAATTTCCATTTTCCGAATTTGCTTTCATCGAACATATCTCTGGAAGCTTTATAACCGAATTCCATGTAGTCTACACCAGCCTTAATGTTGGCCTGATACAAATCACTTACAAATTCATCGGTGAAATAAAAGTCATTTACCAGACCTCCATCGCGGAGGGTTGCGTCAATTACCCTTACACCCGGGCGGTATTCGATTAATTTTGATATCTCTTTCATAAATGTTCTCCTTATATAAAATTGATCTGCAATTATTCATTGCATTTTAAAATATCTGTGTAAAAAGCATCCATTTCTTTCTGAGAATTGAATACAGCTACATACATCTGGTTGCCCATGGCACCGGAAAGTACATCCGGAATACGTTCTACCATCTTAATGTTGGCACCGTATTTTGCAAGAATGTCCTCATGTCCCATGGAAAAATCTTTGCCGTCACGTCTTCCGGCAAAAGCACAATAAGCATGTTTACCCACGGGCATGGTGGAACGATCGAAGGCAATCATGTCGGCCCAGATTTTGTATACATCGGTACTGTGGGCAAAATCGATCATATCCGGAGTAACACCGCCGCTTGGTCGCATGTTTACTTCCAGAGCGACCAGATCTCCTTTTTTACCAAGTCCTTCCTGATCTTTTAACAGACGGAAAAATTCAAAATGTACAAAACGGCTCTTTACACCAAAACTTTTTACAGTAGCGCGTCCTGCGGCACGGGTATCTTCCGGCAGTTTCTTCAGGATATAGAAAATAGAATTGTCAGAGTTATTTACAATATCCATGATAGACATAGGTGTTACATTGCCGGTCTCAAACATGGGCTCACCGTTGGAATCAATGATCGCATCGTAGGAATTTACTTCGCCATTTACATATTCCTCCATGATATAGCTGGTGTTTGGCCATTTCACTTCAAAAAACTGTTTCATCTGCTCTTCATTTTCTATTTTAAAGGTATGGGAAGCACCCACTCCATTATCCGGTTTGGCAACTACCGGAAAATGAACCTTTTCGGCAAATGCAAGACAATTTTCAAGAGTGTCTACCATATGGTAACGTGCTGTCGGGATTCCGGTTTTTGCATAATACTCTTTCATTCTGGATTTGAATTTGATCCGCGGAATATCTTTTTCCTGAAAACCGCTGGTGATGTTAAAGTCAGTTCTCAGTTTGGCGTCGCGCTCCAGCCAGTATTCGTTGTTAGATTCCAGCCAGTCGATTCTTCCATGTTTATATGTGAGAAATGCTACAGCACGATATACTTCGTCATCATTTTCCAGATTGCTGACTTTATAATATTCATTCAGACTGTCTTTCAGTTCGGTGGTAAGTTCATCATATGGCTGATCGCCGATTCCGAGCACATTCATGCCATTTTTCTTGAGTTCCCGGCAGAACTGCCAGTAGTTTGTGGGAAAGTTTGGGGAGATAAAAATGATGTTTTTCAATGGGATACCTTCTTTCTTTTGTATATTAATTTGCTTTTTGATTCAACAAATACGGTACAAAGTATTCCACCTGTCTGTACCACCAACACCAGTCGTGGCTGCAGTCATATCCCCAGAAGTCTACCCAGGCATCGATACCTTTGTCTTGCAATATTTTCTGCATTTGTCTGGTGGAATTCGGAAGTTCCCATGGTCCCTGTCCCACACAGAGAATTGCTTTCTTCAGATTAAAAAGTTCAATATAAGGGTGGTCAACAGGCAGATTAGGCAGATAGTGTACCGGTGAATTGGCATATACCAGATCGTCCATATAGGAATCAAATCCATATTCTGCTGTGTAAATACCGCTGAGCGCCAGAAGTCCGTCGAACAGATCCGGACGGCGGAAATAAAGATTGGCTGCATGGGTGGCACCAAGACTGCATCCGAATACGATCACATCAGGATATCCGGTCCAGCCATTTCGCTCATTAACCATCTGACGCATAAATGGAACCATCTCGTCTGTGATATATCGCATCCACTGCTCGTGGCGGCAGATTCTCCAGCGAGGATTTCCACTTTTATTGGACCAGGTTTCCTGATCGATGGTATCGATAGAAAAAACCATTACATCTCCGGATTCAATCCAGGGAGACCATACATCCGCCATTTTAAAGTTTTCAAAGTCAAAAAAACGACCATCCTGACAGGGAATATACAGCACAGGGCGTCCTGCATGACCGTAGACTTTACATTCCATGTCACGGCCCAGAGCCGGGCTGTATTGTTTGAAGTATTGTGTTTCCATAAAATAATTCTCCTCATTAAAAGCTAAGATTTTGTGACAGAGTCTATGGCTGGTACAGCAGAGTATTCATAAAGAATGGGATCTGCTTTTCCCAGCTCGCCTCGCAGTGATTTCCGCCCGGGACGATACGGCTTTCCAACATGATCCTGCGATCCAGGAGCTGTTCGGTAACTTTGGCAAATTGGTGTTCCATATTGGCATGATGCCGAAGTTCGCGGGAACCATAATCCATATAGACAATTGTATCCGGACGGAGAGAAGCGTGTTCGATCATGTGTTTCAGCTTGTCGGTTCCAAACCAGATAGAAGGTGAAAGTGCAGCGGCACGGGAAAAATATTCATTGTATTCCAGTACAGCATACAGACTCATAAGGCCGCCCATAGAACTTCCTGCAATGAAAGTATGCTCGCGATCGGGAATTGTCCGGAAACGATTATCAATATCGCGCTTAAATGTATTTACGATCCAGTCCATGGTAAGCTTGCCAAGTCCCTGGATAGCACCCAGCTTTGGATCTAAGAAGTCATAGGGAGAATATTCTCTCAGGCGTCCGTTGTCCGGGCTGTGATTACATTCCACAGCTGCAATAATAAGCTGCGTGTTGGTGTAATCCATATATTCTTTCATGCCCCAGCATTTGCCGTAGGTGGCATCCGAATCAAAAAAAACATTGTGTCCGTCGAACATATAAAGGACCGGATACCGTTTATCATTTTCATAATTATAAGATTCCGGAAGATAGATATAAGCTCTTCTTTCCTGTCGCCCTGTAAGTTCCGGAATCGTTACATTCCATGTGATGACCATAGCTTCCTCCAAAAATAATATAATATTCTCTGCTAATATAACACATTAAAGTGGAAAAAGCAAAATAATAATGAAAAAAGATATAAGAAATGACGAAAACAGAAGAAGTAGAAGAATCTTGAAAATAAAGAGAAAGCAGACTAGAATAAAGAAGAGAGGTTATCTCTGACGGAGGAAAACAGATGTATCAATTTGAAAAAGTAAGTAAGAAATTATTAGGTTCTCAGGTGGAGGATGAGCTGATGAATTTTATCCTTCAGGAACCGATAGAAGTAGGACAGAAAATCCCGAATGAGTTTGAACTGGCAGAGAAGTTCGGTGTAGGAAGAAGTACAGTAAGGGAAGCTGTCAAAGGTCTGGTATCTAAAGGAATTCTGGAAGTGCGCCGTGGATCCGGTACTTTTGTGATTAGTACATACACTTTGGAGGATGATCCGCTGGGACTTTCCAAATTTGAGGATAAATTTAAGCTGGCTCTGGAGCTTTTTGATGTGCGTCTTATGCTTGAACCGGAGATTGCGTCCCTCGCCTGTGATTATGCGACAGAGGAAGAAAAAAAACAGTTGCAGCAGCTGTGTGATGAGGTAGAGCAAGTTTATAAAAGTGGGAAAAATCATATTAAAAAAGATATAGAATTTCATACCTGTATTGCACGCTGCAGTAAAAATCGAGTGGTGGAAACTTTGATTCCGGTGATCAATACAGCGGTTATGACATTTGCCAATCTGACGCACAGGACTTTGATGCAGGAAACCATTGATACTCACAGAGCTATTACGGATGCAATTATAAAAGGAGATTCAGTGGGAGCAAAATGTGCTATGATTATGCATCTTACTTATAATAGACAAAGTCTGATTCGCATGCTGGAAGAGAAAAAAAGAAAAATCTGAGAAACAATAAATACGTCATATGTATTTGGCGGTAAAAAGTTGTAGGGATACAAGAAATCGGATGACATATAGACAGAATACACAAAAAGGGGCTGTCGGGAAATAGATAGTTCTACACAGGGGCAGATGTGATCCATGCGGATCACATCTGCCCCTGAAATTTATCTTTTAAAAAGAAAAAG
>SFQZ01000047.1 GCA_004562915.1 bacterium | reverse complement strand
TCCATCCAGAGGCTGTAGAGGCATAAATCGCTATTTTGTTAGCTGAAGTATTGAATTTTCAAGGTGCAAAGCCCTTTTTAGGTATGGGAAGTCTTAGTAAAATAATATAAAGAAGAACGAGTAGTGTTTGTCACGTAAGTCCAGTTGATGAATACTGCTCGTTCTTTTTTTGTTAGAAAGGAAGGGAGAATATGGCAGAGCATGAAATGAAGATTAGGGTTATGAAGACCGTTTCGGAAGGCACCAAGGAAATTATTCTGGGAAGAACGTAGAAGTGTTTGAGATTCCGGGAAGTTGTCTGCAGCATCTGACCTGCCTTGGAATACTGGGCGATGTATCAGCGGTGGATGCCGCTGTGCAGAGAATCAAAAAAGAAATATGTAAATAAATGGAGGTAAATACAATGAATCAGAAATCAAATTCCTTTCTGGAAACAGAACCATTGGGGAAACTGATGAAGAAATACGCAGTTCCCTGTATTATTTCCCTGTTAGTTGCAGCTTTGTACAATATAGTAGACCAGATCTTTATCGCAAATGCTACGTATCTGGGATCCTACGGCAATGCAGCGAATACAGTAGTATTTCCGCTGACCGTAGTGGCACTGGCAATTGCCGTGATGATTGGTGACGGCTGCTGTGCATTCGTAAGTATCAGCCTTGGTGCCAACGAAAAAGAAAATGCACATAAAAGTATCGGAAGTGCAGTGATTTTGTGTATTGTCTGCAGCTTGATCCTGACAGCTATTTATCTGATTTTTTCCAATCAGATCCTGACACTGTTTGGAGGAAGAGTAAATGAAGAAACCTTCCATCATTCCAAAGAATATTTCTTCTATATTACATTGGGAATTCCATTTTATATGTTCGGTCAGGCTCTGAATCCGATCATTCGTTCTGACGGAAGCCCGAGATTTGCCATGATTTCTACAGTGGCGGGTGCAGTCGTTAACATTATTCTGGATCCGGTGTTCATCTTCGGATTTAAATGGGGCATGATGGGTGCAGCTGTTGCGACAGTAGCAGGACAGGTGTTGACAGCGATTCTGGCAATCTGGTATCTCTGTCATATGAAAGCGGTAAAGATTGAAAAGAGCAGTTTCCGGTTCCACACAAGACTGATGAAGAAATATCTGCCGTTGGGTATCTGCAGTTTCCTGTCACAGATTTCTCTGGTGGCTGCTATGGCAGCAATCAACAGTATGATCCGAAAATACGGTGCACTGGATCCCATTTTCGGACAGGAAGAGTATGCACAGATTCCCATGGCAGTCGTTGGTATTGTTATGAAAGTATTCCAGATCGTCATTTCCATCGCCGTAGGTATGGCTGCCGGATGTATCCCGATCGTAGGATATAATATTGGTGCGGGAAGAAAAGACAGAGCAAGACATCTCTTTACCCGTTTGCTGATCGCTGAGGCGGCAGTAGGAGCTATAGCATTTATCATCGTGGAATTCTTCCCGGGACAGTTGATCAAACTGTTCGGTGCTGCAAACGAAAGCGCATATTATACGGAATTTGCATTGAGATGTTTCCGCATTTATCTTTGTATGGTTATTCTGGCAACAGTCAATAAGGCAACCTTTATTTATCTGCAGTCTCTGGGAAAAGCACTTGTATCCACAATGCTTTCTATGGTGCGTGAGGTTGTCTTCGGAGTTGGATTTGCCCTGATTCTCCCGATTTTCTTTGGGTTGGACGGAGTATTATATTCCATGCCTGTTTCGGATGTACTTACATTTGTTATTTCTGTGATTGTGATCATATACACATATAGAACATTGAGCGATAATAAAGTAAAGGAGAAGACAAAATGAGTAACAGAATTATTACCATAAGCAGAGAGTTTGGAAGCGGCGGAAGAACCATCGGAAAAGAAGTTGCGGCAAAACTCGGAATTCACTGTTATGATTCCGAACTGATTGAAAAAATTGCTCAGGAAAGTGGACTGGCAAAAGAGTTTATTGCTGAAAAAGGCGAGTATGCTTCTCACGGAGGATGGCTGGCCAATGCATTTTCCTACGGAAGTTCTTATAATGGTACTTCCGTACAGGATTATCTCTGGAAAATACAAAGAGAGATTATCCTTGACCTGGCGGAAAAAAAATCCTGTGTGATCGTGGGACGCTGTGCAGATTATATTCTCAGAGATCATGATAACTGTCTGAAAGTATTTATCCATTTTATATCAGATGAGGGATGACTCCCGCTGTAGGCATTGAGCAGCAATTATGTATCAGTGGCGGGTGTCAATCCCCCATCTGATATACGCTCCGCGGGGATGCGCAGGAATTCGGAATGGAAGTATGTCTGCTATGCAGACCCGAATTCCGCGCCAAGACTCGCGAGCGAGTCTTGAATAAAAAGAGTATTTTGCTCCTTTTCGTTGACGTTTTTTTCAAAATCCTTTATGATAGTTGTGTCATAAAGGATTGAAGGAGCGTTCCGGATGAATGTAATTAATATAGAACACATCAGTAAAATATATGGAGAAAAAACGGTTTTTGATGATGCGTCTTTTGGAATCCATGAGGGTGATAAGATCGGGATCATCGGAATCAATGGTACGGGAAAAACTACTTTGCTGAAAATGGTGGCAGGGATGGAAGAGGCAGATGAGGGGCAGATCATCAGACAAAACAGTCTGAAAATCGCATATCTTCCCCAGAATCCTGTCTTTCCGCCTCATGCCACTATTTTGTCTTATTCACAGGACAGCGAGGCAGAGTGGAAAGTGCAGAGTAATCTGAATCAGCTGGGCATTACAGAGTATGATACGTTGATCGAGCATCTGTCCGGCGGTCAGAGAAGAAAAGTTGCGCTGGCAAAGGTATTGGCATCTGACTTTGATGTACTTTTGCTGGATGAGCCTACCAACCACCTGGATGAACAGATGATCCTGTGGCTGGAAGGATATTTGAGAGAATTTCGGGGAACTATTCTGATGGTTACCCATGACCGATATTTCCTAGATAAGGTTTCCAACAAAATTCTGGAGATCAGTCATGGAAAAATGTACAGCTATGAGTCAAATTATTCCGGCTTTCTGGAACTGAAAGCGGAGAGGGAAGAAATGGAGCTTGCCACTGAACGGAAGCGCCAGAGCATTCTGCGTATGGAACTGGAATGGGCAAAAAGAGGATGTCGGGCAAGAACCACAAAGCAGAAAGCAAGACTGGAACGACTGGAAGCTTTGAAAAATGGTTCCGCTCCGGTACAGGATCAGACAGTGGAACTGGATTCCATCGAGACAAGGATGGGAAAAAAGACGATAGAGCTGTATCATTTGAGTAAAAGCTATGGAGATAAGAAAATTCTTGAAGATTACAGCTATATTTTCCTGAAAAATCAGAAAGTAGGTATTGTAGGTCCTAACGGCTGCGGCAAATCTACTTTTGTGAAAATGCTGGCAGGTCTGGTGGAGCCGGATTCCGGAGTGATCGAGACGGGAGAGACAGTCAGGATTGGATACTTTGCTCAGGAAGAACAGCATATGGACGATAGCCAGCGAGTGATTGATTATGTGAAAGAGATCGGAGAATATATCATCACAAAAGAAGGAAGAATCAGTGCCTCCCAGATGCTGGAACGGTTTTTATTTACACCGGATATGCAGTATGCACCCATCGGAAAACTGTCCGGCGGAGAGAAACGAAGATTGTATCTTCTGGGAGTTCTCTGTCAGAACAGCAATGTACTGATCCTGGATGAAGCAGGAAATAATCTGGATATACCTACGCTTACCATACTGGAGGATTATCTGAATATGTTTTCCGGTATTGTGATCACCGTATCTCATGACCGCTATTTCCTGGACAATGTGGTGGATCGGATTCTGGAATTTGACGGAAATGGTCATATCCTGCAGTATGAAGGCGGCTATACAGACTATAAGGAAGCGAAAGAGAGAATATCGGATATGGATCTGCATGATACCATATTGACGAAAAATGGTACAGCGTCCCAAAAGAGTCCGGCGGAGAATAAAAGTTCAGCAAAAGATTGGAAACAGAATCGACCGACAAAACTTAAGTTTACCTATAAAGAACAGAGAGAATATGAGACCATCGATGATGATATCGCCACACTGGAAGCGAAGATAGAAAAGCTGGACGAAGAGATCATGAAAAATGCAACAAATTCAGGTAAATTGAATGAGCTGACAAAAGAAAAGGAAGCAGCGGAAGCACAGCTGGATGAAAAAATGGAGCGATGGGTTTATCTGAATGATCTGGCAGAAAAAATAGAAGCACAGGGAGGAAAAACAGGATGAACCAGATACCGTATTCCTCTTATCAGGAGGAACTGGTCAGTCTTCGGAGATATTTTCATATCTGGCCGGAACTGAGTATGGAAGAGAAAGAGACAGCCGATTATGTTTTTCAGTATCTAAAAGGTCTGGGTCTGAGACCGGAAAAGGTGGGCGAAAATGGAGTTACCGCCATGGTGTGGGCTCCGGAGGAGAAACGTTATCACTGTAAAACTATGGCAGTGCGGGCAGAGATGGACGCACTTCCGGTTCAGGAGCAAAATGATGTACCATGGAAATCTCAGTATGAGGGGATCATGCATGCCTGTGGTCATGATGCCATACTGGCTACTGCCTTGGTGCTGGCAAAGATTTGTGTCAGATATCAGTATCTTCTTCCGGTCAATGTAAAGTTTATCTTTCAGCCGGCAGAAGAAAACGGACAGGGTACACAGATCATGCTGGATGCAGGTGTCATGGAAAATCCTCATGTGGATCAATTTTTAATGTTTCATTATGTCAATGATGCTCCCATGGGAATGGAGCTGCACAGAGGAGCATCTACTGCAGCCATTGGTTCTGTGCAGATTGAGATAAAGGGAAAAGCTGCCCACTGGAGCAGCAGTGAACGTGGGATTGACTCCATCTATGCAGCAGCAAAGATCATAGAAGCCGCCCATGAGCTGAATCAGACGTATCAGTCAAAGTGGCCGTTTATTGTGGGAATCGGGATGATCCAGGGAGGAAAAGCAAAAAATGTGGTAGCCGAGGATACGGTTTTGCAGGGTACACTCAGAAGCTGTGATCTGAAAGATTATCAAAATCTGAGAGAATTGTTTCTGAAAAAAATCAGTGAGATCGAAACAGAGACCAATACAGTAATTAAAGTGGAGATTGACGAAGAGCCCATACCGCCGATTATCAATGATGACAGTATGGTAGATCTGGGTCTGAAAGTCGGAGATGAAATCTGGGGAGAGGACAGTCGGCTTGTGACACAGCTTTATCTGTCAGGAGATAGTGCCGCTTATTATTTCCGATATGCAAAAGGACTGTTCCTGGTGTTTACGGCGGAAAAGAAAGGGGAGGAAAACTATCCTCTGCACAGCGGAAAGTTTGATTTCCATGAAGCGGTACTCTGGCGCGCAGTGGAAACTTTGCACCAGATTCTTATACAATCAAAATAGATGTGCGATTTTATTGGTTACGGCAACAAAAGGTTTGCGTGATAATAACCATACCAGAAAAAGACAGAAGCCTAACAGCAGGATGCTCTCCAGATTGCTCTCGACAGAAGAGAGCACGGAAGAGCCATACTTCAGGCAACTGTAGATAAATCCATGGAAAATATAAATTGCCATAGTCCGTTCTCCCAGATAGGAGTAGGATTTCTTTTCGGTGGGAAGGACCAGCATAAAAAGATAGATCAAAAGGAAAGATACGGCATAACAAAGGATCCGTATCAGGATTCCTTCCGGATTTCCAAGCTCCAAGTCATGATAGGAATAGCGTCCATAGAAAATCTGAGGGGTAAGACTATGGTGACACTCGTCCGTAAACAGAAATACTGCCAGAGCACCAAGAATTGTCAGAGCTCCGATGTATCCTTTTCTGTTGCGAAAACGAGTAAGCCGTGAACTGTCAAAGTTAAGACCGGCAAGGAAAAATGGGAAGAAAAATACAATTCTCGGAATGGAGAGAAAGTTATCCAGGTTGGTAAGCCCGATCAACAGTCCGGCTGCAATCGACAAAGCAAATTTCCCCGGTATTTTCTGGACATAAGGGGCCAGAATTCTCCAGGCAAACAGTGCCATCAGATACCACAGGGAGAATTTTGGTCTTGTAAAATATAAACCGGTTTCCTTGTCAAGGATAAAGGTATAGAGCAGATAATATAAAATTTCATAGACAAAATAAGGAATGATCAGTCCGCTGATCATTTTTTTTATGGAAGGTATTTTTTTCGAAAAATATCCGGAGATAAAGATAAATGCCGGCATGTGAAATGCCACGATTCCCCATTTCAGTTCATATAAGAAGGGATTTTGCTCATAATTGGGCTCAATAAAATGTCCGATGACCACAAGGATGATTAAAAGTACTTTATAGTTGTCAAAAAGATATTCGCGTTGTCTGTCCGTTTGCGTTGTTGTTTGTTTCATAGAATTACCTCAAAATGATAAAATGTTCAGTTAAAATCTGAGAGATATTCTACTGATTTACTGACAGAAATACAAGAATAAAAACGGAGAAAAATTAAGGAAATCTTAAAGAATTTATTAAAAAATGCATAAAAGCTGGCAGATGATATGGAAATAGGTTATAATAAAGCAAAGCGTTTCAAAAGGTGCGGCTGCGATGGCGGATGAAGTAGCCCGGGAAATAAAAAAGTAACAGGAAAAAGAAAAATAAAGAAAATCCGTTTTTTTGCTGAATTTTTTGACAAAATAGAAAAGGTTTTGTTGTGTAATTATACAAAATATGTTATAATACTCGAAAATTTTACTTTGACGCTTTAGGAGGGAGAAGTGTATGGATAGTTCTATCTTTATCGGATCATGGTGGGCTCTGGTTCCGCCTGTTCTGGCAATCGTGCTGGCCTTCATCACAAAAGAAGTGTACAGCTCACTGTTGATCGGTATCATTGTCGGCGTTCTGTTTTATACAGGATTTGTTCCGTGGGATGCCTTCAACGCACTGTTCGATATCATGAAGGAAAACATGAATCTGAACATTTTGATTTTTGACATTTTGCTTGGTATGATTATCGTTCTGATGCAGAAGTCCGGAGGTTCTGCAGCTTACGGAAACTGGGCAGGGAAAAAAATCAAAAGTAAAAAATCAGCTCTTCTGGCAACCAGCGGACTGGGAATGTTGATTTTTGTAGATGATTACTTTAACTGTCTGACTGTTGGTTCCGTTATGCGTCCGGTTACTGACCGTTATAAAGTATCCCGTGCAAAGCTGGCATATATTATCGATGCGACAGCAGCGCCGATCTGTATCATTGCCCCGATTTCATCATGGGCAGCAGCGGTTAACTCTTATGTGCCGGAAGATGTGGGAATTACCGGATTCCAGCTGTTCCTTCGCACGATACCGTATAACCTGTATGCGATTTTGACTATTTTTATGGTAATATACATAACCTGCCGGGGATTTGATTTTGGACAGATGAAGATTCACGAGCAGAATGCAGAAAAAGGAGATCTGTTTACCAGCGGAGCAGAAGAATTCGACAATGTGGCAGAAGATAAGATATCCACAAACGGACGTGTATTTGACCTGGTTCTTCCGATTGCAGTATTGATCGTAACTGCAGTAGGTGCCATGATCTACACCGGTATTCTTGGTGGAGCCACCAATGTGATCGATGCATTTGCAGGTTGTGATGCTGAGACCAGTCTGATCTTCGCAACATTTATTACAATTATTTTCATGATGATCCTGTATCTGCCGCGAAAAGTAGTCAGCTTTAAAGAATTTATGAACAGTCTTGTAGAAGGCTTTAAGCTGATGATCCCGGCGGTTATGGTTCTGATCCTGGCATGGACACTGAAAGGTGTGGGCGATTCTCTTTGCCTTGGTGATTTTGTACAGGGAGTTGTAGGAGGTAATGCTTCCGCAAGTATTCTGATTCCGGTTATTATGTTTGCCGTTGGTCTGTTCCTTGGATTCTCCACAGGAACTTCCTGGGGAACATTTGCAATTCTGATCCCGATCGTGATCGCTCTGTTTGGCGGACAGAGTATGGAAATGATGATTATCTCTGTTTCTGCAGTACTTGCAGGTGCAGTTTGCGGTGACCATGTATCTCCGATTTCGGATACAACCATCATGTCTTCTGCAGGTGCACAGAGTAACCATATTAATCATGTATCGACACAGATGCAGTATGCGATGGTAGTTGCAGTTGTATCTGCAGTGGGTTATGTGGTCGCAGGTATCTGCAAAAACTGGCTCATCACACTGGTACTCAGTCTGGTGATTCTGGTTGCAGTGCTGGAAGTGATCCGGTCAAGAAGTTTAAAAGAGGATGCAAAGACGGGAGCTTAAGAATGATTAAAATTGATGTTCCGTACATCAATCAAAGTGAAAAATACCCTACGGGATGTGAAAGCGTGACTACGGTCATGCTTTTGCATTATCTGGGGTATGATATTTCGGTTGATGATTTTATAAAAAACTATTTGAGAATGAGAGATTTTGAGACAAGGGATGGTATGTTATACGGACCGGATCCCTGGGAATATTTTGTGGGAAGTCCGTATGATCCGGATTCCTTTGGCTGTTATGCTCCCGTGATCTGCGAAGCCCTTGGGAAGATTCTGGGGGATACATATGAGGTCTGTGATGAAACCGGGAAAGATCTGGATGAGCTTGTGGAGACATATCTTAAGCATGAGATGCCGGTGATCCTCTGGAATTCGATCAATATGAGGGAACCAGTCATAGGACCGGAATGGAAGTTTCTGGACACAGGAGAGAACTTTACCTGGATTTCCAATGAGCATTGTATGCTTTTGGTAGGGGAGGGTGAGGATTCCTACATATTTAATGATCCTTACGAAAACAGAGGCGTGATTGCCTGTCCGAAAGACATTATCCGGAATCGGTATGAGGTATATCATCGACAGGCGGTCGGACTGAAAAAACGATAAAACAGAATAAATCGATAAAAGAAACAGGATATCCATGTGACAAGTGGGTATCCTGTTTTTTGCGTTCATTTACAAATAGCTGCTTATTTGGAAATAAGAGTATAGCTCATCATGATCAATCCTTCAGAGCACGATTATATTCGCTGATGATACGGTTGAGATAGGAACGTTTTTGTACAGGACAAGTTCTCAGGAGAGAGATACCTTCTGCTAATCCCTGTTCTTCACCGTTTTCTCCAAACAGAAGATAATCAGCTGTGATATTCAGGGTTTCACTTAGTTTGGAGAGAGTTGAAACAGACATTCCTTTTAAACCCAGTTCAAGATCGTAACAGAAGCGTGGGGTGATGTCGAGTTTTTCAGCAAGCTGTTCCCGGGTTAAGCCGAGAAGTTCCCGCTGCTTTTTCATGCGTGAGCCGATTTCCTGTGATTGCGTCATGGGCAATTCCTCCTTTTATGAGTTTGTAAAAAATAATGTAAGAATCGTATTTCAATATCATATAGTTTGACCATTCTAATAAAAATGAACTAAAAGGGGATAAAATATTGCCTTAAGGTTCAAAAAGTGATATAGTTACTAGGAAATAAGTCGAATAGTGGTCAGGAGGAAATCATGACGGGGTTAACTAATGTACATACCCATATTTTACCAGGAGTGGATGACGGTGCCGACAATCTGGAAGAAACATTAAGAATGTTGGAGCTGGAATATCTGGATGGTGTAAGAACCATCTTTGCTACACCTCATTACCGAAGAGGCATGTTTGAATGTTTTGGAAACCAGATTGCAAAACAATATGAACTGGTAAAGAAAGAAGCATCAAAAAGATGGAAGGATCTTCAGATTATTCTCGGCTGCGAATTTCATGCAAATATGGATATGGTAAATCTTCTTTATGAATACAACCAATTTGCAATGGGAAACAGTCGTTGTGTACTAACCGAATTTTCCGAGTTATCGGAATTATCATTTATTCAGGAAAGATGTTATACATTGCTAAGCAGTGGATATGATCCGATCATTGCTCATGCGGAGAGGTATCATGCATTGTACAACAAGTTTGAGGTTATAGAGCAGCTTACAGATATGGGAGTATACATACAGTTAAATGCCCGAAGCATTATGGGAAAAGACGGATTCGGAATGAAGCGTTTTTGTAAAAAAATGATGAAAAAGGATTTGCTGCATTTTGTAGGCGATGATGCCCATAATATGGAAGATCGAAAGCCATGTATGGGAAAATGTGCAGAATATATAGAAAAAATGATGGGTGGGGATTATGCAAAAAAGGTACTGATGGATAATCCGAAAAGCCTGATCATAGAAAGCAGATAGAGGGAGGAAGAGATGGAAACAAATCAACAGAGAGACGATGAGATTGAAATTGATCTGGTTGAAGTATTCAGGTTATTGGTGAGTAAATTAGGGATTATTATTTTGTCCGGTATGATCTTTGCTTTTCTGGCAATTATCGGTACAAAACTTTTTATTACTCCGAAGTATCAGTCGGTTACTAAAATGTATGTGCTGGCACAGCAAAACAGTGATACTGTGACGAACAGCGATCTTCAGACAAGTACTTTGCTGACAAAAGACTATGCGGAACTGATTACAAGCCGTACAGTGGCAGAATCGGTGATTGCGAATCTGCGGCTGGATTTAAAATATGATCAACTGATTAATAAGATAGAGGTAGGTACAACTTCAGATACCCGTATCATCACGATAAAAGTTACCGATGAGGATCCTTATGCTGCCCGAGATATGGCGAATGCCGTACGGGATACGGCAGCAGAGCATATCAAATCGGTTATGAATATTGAAGCTGTCAATGTGGTGGACACTGCCAATATCCCGGATCAAAAATGCAGCCCCAGTGTGTCAAAGAATGGATTGCTTGCAGGTGTGTTGGGATGTTTTCTTGCTGTCGTGATCATTCTGATCCAGTATCTGTCCAATGATACTATCAAAGTATCGGAAGATGTGGAACATTATCTGGGACTGAGTACCCTGGGTGTGATTCCCATGGAAAAAACAGATGGCAAAAAAAAGAAGAAAGCTAAGAAAAGTGTAAGGAGAAAATAACGTGGTTAATGTAGATATCAAAATACCAAAACTGGATTATAGTGCTGCAGAGTCTTATAAATCTCTTCGGACCAATCTTCAGTTCTGCGGAGAAGATAAAAAAATAATTGCGATTACCAGCTGTACACCAAATGAAGGAAAGAGCAGTGTGACCATGAATCTTGCGATCTCACTTACCGAAGCGGGAAAAAAGGTTTTGCTGGTCGATGCGGATCTGAGAAAATCGGTTCTGGTGGGACGAACAAGGGTACGGGAATCTGTCAAAGGGCTGACACATTATCTGTCTCGTCAGGCATCTTTGATCGATGTGATCTGTTCTACGAATGTAAATAATTTTCATATGATTTTTGCAGGTCCGGTACCGCCAAATCCTGCAGAGTTACTGGGCGGTAAGCTTTTTCACGAGATGCTCAAATCACTTAGAAAAATATACGATTATATACTTATCGATACACCTCCTCTGGGCAGTGTGATCGACAGCGTCGTGATCGCGGAAGAGTGTGATGGTTCCGTCATGGTCATCGAGTCCGGTGTGATCAGTTATCGCTTTGCTCAGGAAGTAAAGACTCAGCTTGAAAAAAGTAACTGCCCGATCCTCGGTGTGGTACTGAATAAAGTAGATATGTCCAAACAGGGATATTACGGAAAATACTATGGAAAATATTATGGTAAGTACGGCAAAGATGAGGATATAGACTGATACCGTATACCGGATGTGGAGGAAGATATGAAAAAGGGAATGTTAGCTTTGCTGATCGGTGCCTGTATCATATTAGGCGGTATTGCTTTTTTTACTATATATAGAGAAGACAGAACAGCACCTGAAATCCAGTTGCAGGATGTGGAGATTACCTATACAGAAGGCTCTGATTTTGCAGAACTTCTGACGGGAGTAACCGCAACGGACAATCGGGACGGAGATGTGACAGCCAATCTGATCGTTGAAGGGGTATACCCCAATGATGACGGTACCACAGCCAGTGTTGTGTATGTGGTCAGAGACGCAGCAAACAATATCAAAAAAATAAGCAGAATCGTAAATTACCGGAAAGCCGGAGAAGGTAACGAACCGGAGACAGAATTGTCGGAAGATGATTCGAAACAGGATACCACTGTACAGAACACCAGTGATGCTGTCTCGAATGGAAACGGTACTCTATCTGCTTCAGAAAATGATGTGACAGTACAAAATACTGTACCAAACAGTGAGCAGCCGTCAGAGGCAGATCAGGAAGATGATACAGATACGGACTTACCGCCGGGAAGTCCTCATATTGAGCTGACGCAGAGCAGAGTAACGATTACCAAGGGTCAGTCGGTCAATCGGATATCTTTTGTGGAAAGTATCACAGATGATAAAGATGACAAAAATACACTCTGGAAACAGATACAGATTGTGGGTGACGAGTTCGACAGTAAAACAAGCGGCACCTATGAGCAGATCTACTATGTAGTTGATTCTGATGGAAATAAATCCAATGAGGCAAAACTCACGATTGTTGTACAGTAAGAAGAAATGAAATAGAGGGGATTAGGTGTTATGTATCAGAAAAAAGAAGGAAGTTTTATCAAACATCTGGATTTTATGATATTGGATCTTATGATGATAGAGTTCTCCTATTGGATGGCATGTACGTTTCGACACGGCTGGAAACTGATGTTTTCAGATTCAAAGTATCTGGTGATGGGCGGGGTGCTGATCTTGTTGGATCTTCTGGTGACGCTGTTTTATAGCAGCTATCAGAACATTCTTCGAAGAGGTTATCTAATAGAACTAAAAAACGTTATCTTTCAAAATACGATTATCCTGCTTCTGATTTTTGCATTTTTATTTTTGACGAAACAGCAAATGTTTTTTTCCAGACTTGTATTTATTGAGTTGTGGGTAATCAGCATCGTATTGACTTATGGAGCCCGATTAACATGGAAGAGGATTATTCGAAAAAAGCTGAGAAACAGTGAAGAGCGGGCCCATCTTCTGGTAATCAGTGAGGCTGATAAACTGGAAGAGATCATCCGGCAGCTGCAGGAAGTAAGATACGAATCCTACAGAATCGTGGGAGCTGTTGTTTATGATAAACCGATGAAAGGTGCTGTGCTTTCCGGTGTACCTGTCGTTGCTGACTGGGATCAGATGTTCGAATATGTGACAAAGGAAGTAATTGATGAGGTGCTGCTGCATCTGAATATCGATGAAAAGATACAAAAAATGATCATCGACAGATTTTTGGAGATGGGCGTCACGGTACATATCAACCTGGATCTGAGCGCCGGCAGGCTGCCAAATGCACTGATTCAGTCCATGGGAAAGTGTTCGGTACTTACTACCAGTATCAAGACTGCCACCATCTATCAAATGTTTATGAAACGTTTGATGGACATCGCAGGGAGTATCGTTGGGCTTGTGGCTACTGCTATTTTATTTCTTTTTTTAGCGCCTGTCATATACATACAATCACCAGGTCCTATTTTCTTTTCTCAGATGAGAGTGGGAAAAAATGGGCGAAGGTTCCGAATCTATAAGTTCCGTACAATGTATATGGATGCAGAAGAGAGAAAAAAAGAGCTGATGAATCAGAATAAGATGAACGGCTTGATGTTTAAGATAGATGACGATCCCAGGATATTTCCTGCAGGAAAACTCATCAGAAAGCTTTCGTTGGATGAATTCCCGCAATTCTGGAATGTCCTGAAAGGCGATATGAGCCTTGTGGGAACAAGACCGCCAACCGTGGATGAATTTGAACAGTATGATCCACACCATAAAGTCAGACTTGCAATCAAACCGGGATTGACCGGAATGTGGCAGGTGAGCGGCCGCAGTGATATTACAGATTTTGAAGAAGTTGTGAAACTGGACAACCAATATATCGCTGAATGGAATCTGCGGTTAGATCTGAAAATCATACTCAGGACAGTGGGTGTGGTTCTGGGAAGACAAGGGTCGGTGTAAGGAAGAGAAGAGGATGGAGTCGGTAGAACTCAGAATTGTGTTTAGTAGATAAAATAGATGACGGAAAAAAGGTGGGATATAGATGGTACATGAACACTATAGATATTAGATGTTGATAATGTCTACCCTAAATTTTCAGTTGAGTTTTCGTAGGCTATGATGACCGTTAAAATCATCCGTTATTGCCGAAAAATGAGGCTTTAGGGTACAGGTCTTGGGAAAGTGATAAGTACATTTTCAAATGAAATGGAGAGGACTTTCTCGTGGGTTATGGAGTGCATTTAAGTGCATGAGGCTGTTTTCAAACGAAATGGATGGGGCGAAAAACATGGATTTTTTCGTTTCGGGTAGAGGTCTGGGAATAGTGATAAGTACATTCTGAACATGAAATTGGGCTGGAAGAAAATAAGAGGAAGATTGAAAAATGCCGTAATATCAAGGCTTTTCAATAGATGATATAGAGATTGCGAGGGGTCTACCCTAAAGAATCATAGTGAGGAATTAAAGGGATGGAAGCCCGGAAAACGCTCATTACGAGATTATGACCTATGGAAGAACCGAATTGTTGTTTTCAATAAATGATAAAGACAGCAAGGGGTCTACCCTATGAACTTTAGTGGGTGGTTTTTCGGGGGTTGGAGCCGAAGAATGAGGGGGTTGGAAGCTGAAAATGAACATTTCTAAGGCGGATAAACCCACTGTAATGAAAATGAGCATTTTCGGATAGACCTGTCCATGAAGAGATAAACACATTGTTGATCATACAGAAATCGACCGGAAAGTCGTTAAACTATAGCAGAGGAGATAAGGATGATAAAAAACTCTGATTTTCAGTAAGCGTCCTGATTCCAGTAACCGGTCTAAAAACCATAAACGAAACCATAGAATCTGTCATACGTCAAGAATGCGCAGAGTGGGAGATTTTGATTCTCAGAAATGATATTCAAGACCTTTCACAGGGCACAGACGTTGCAGAAAAAGATGTTTTCTATCAGGATTCGGATTATTTGATACGAGAGATTTGTATCCGAAAAAAGGGAAAGGGGAATGCTTTGAATGTAGGGATTTGTTATGCAAGAAACGCTTTGGTTTGTGTGATTGATGCTGATTGTATTTTACAGGAGGATGCTCTTTCTAAGGCGGTAAAGCATTTTCAGAATGATGAAGTGGTTGCTGTCGGTGGACGCCTACTCGTCAAAAGAGAAAATTCTTCTCAGCTAGAAGCAATTCAGTTCTGTGAATATATGAAGACATTTCAGCTTTCCAGGAGGATATTTGCCAGGTTAAACGCACAGTGTTTGATTTCAGGAGCATTTGGTGTCTTTCGTAAAAGCACCCTATTGGGAATCAATGGATACGATATCGATACTGTTGGGGAAGATATGGAACTAATTTTGCGATTACAAGAGCAAGACTTTCAGAAATCAAAGAAACGTATTGTTTATGAAGCAACTGCTGTCTGTTATACCGGAGTGCCACATAGCATCAAAAGACTATTGCATCAAAGGGACAGGTGGCAAAGAGGCTTAATGGATTGTCTTATCAAGCACCATAATTTGATTGCCAACCCACACTATGGACTATTGGGACTCGTAACAATGTGCTATCAGCTTATGGTTGAATTACTTGGGCCTATATTTTGGGTGACTTATACGGTTTTGCTGATAGAAAAGAATATGCTTTCATTTCTTACGGTGGTGTTTGTCGGATATGTTTTGCTTCAAATCGGACTGGCGATATTTGCAGCATACATAGATACAGAGAAAAATATGAGGAGCCTTTTGAGATGGATACCGAAACTGATTTTAACAACAATAGAAGAAATGGTTTTGCAAATTCCGATTATGGTAGCGAGGGTAGTTGGAATGCTTACATTCCATTGGCGAAGACTTGTCTGGTAGATTAGTTTGTTGTAAACCACAACAGGTTTAAAACCCTTTCTACACCTACACTTTTTAGAAAACCCTCTCGTTGTGTTCATGTTTAATATCTATAATTTTTCGCAAGAAATTATAGCTATATAGGACACTGCCTGAATGGGATACACCCAATCAACAACACTACAAATCAACCACACAAGCAATCAACCGCACTACTAAAAAACAAATCAACCACACTACTAAAAAACAAATCAACCTCTCCAGGGTGGAGAGGAAGATAAGTTTTAAAAAGGTGTAGAAGATAAGCAGTGAAGAAGATTAAGAAGTAAAAAAGATTAAGAAGTGTAGAAGAAAAGAAGAAAAGAAGAAAAGAAGATTAGGAAGCAGACAAAAGAAGAATAGCGTATTTTGGATAGCTGTTAAAGCGGTAGTCAAGAACCTTATAAGTTCTACCACAGCAGACCAACTGGCAACCAGGTTCTAATACGAATCTGCCCAGTTCACGTTTGGTCTTACTGAGGATGGCACGTACCTCACCGACGTCTCCTTCTTTAGGAGGAAGCAGTCGACAGGTAAGGTGGATGCCGTGTCTACCTTTTATTGTGCTTATCGCACCATTCTCTCCTCTTAAAAAATTATTTTTTAAGACCCCAACCCTATAAAGGGTGGCAGGGATAGGGGAGAGGTCATCAAACTCGCGTTCTTCAGCATCAGGGAAGTTTCTTTTCTTGTTGTAAAATGTATCAATCATTTTTCTTCTCCTTCTATCAACCATTCTTCTCCGTGTTCTTCTTTCCGTCTTTCCTCGCACATGTTTTCATATGCGGTTTCTAGTTCAGGGTGCGGTGGGGCTACCACCTCCGGAATACTTAATAATCTGGCTGAGTAGTATGGGACTTCACCCTTAAAGGTGCCAAACGCATCTCTTAGGAGGATTTCTATCTTCTTCGTTCTATTGTTTTGTGTTTTGGTTTCTTCTTCTGTTTTGTTTTTCTTTCCTTCTTCTGTTTTGTCTATCTTCTCTTGTGTTCTGCTCTTTTCTTTTTTCTCCTCTTTTGTGGAGGAGTTGTTTGATGGGGAGTTAAGAGTAGAAGTGGAAGAGTGAAGTGAAGAGGAAGAAGTAGAGATAGTAGAAGATAGAGTGGAAGGGGAAGAAGGAAGGGTGAGTCTCCTTCTGTGGAACACCTCCCTTGATGAGGCATTGATAGCAATACCGTCAAGGCAGTGGAGTACAGAAACCTCGACACAGTCAAGTCGTCCTTTGTGGAATCCTTGAGCAGTCAGAACGCCTGGAATTCCTTTAAGTTTTGGGTAAGTGATTTTAGCTTTTTTGTGCATGTTTCTTTTCCTTTCTTTTTTTTGTTTGTCGTTCTATATATCACTCTGCTGTGGATATATAGCAACTAACTTCTCAACTTATCTAACGCACAACCTTTTTACCTATCCAGCACTCCACTGATGGAGTGGAGATAAGAAAAATAGAGGTGCGGGAGATAAGAAGAGTAGGAGTGAGCGAGATAAGGCAGTGAAGTAGATAAGAGCAAAAGTAGTGAAGCGACGAGGGAAAATACCCCTCATCTTCTATGGGAGATTTTTTCGATGGTTTTCCCCTAATGAAAAGAAAAAAATCAAAAATCAACCACACAACCTATTTACCTATCCAGCACTCCACCGATGGAGTGGGAGATAAGTGAAATAGTAGTGAGGTAGATAAGAGTGAGAGAGTACAGTGGAGCAGATTAGGAGAGAGGGTAGTGAAGTAGGCCCCTCACTAAGCCGAGAAAAAAATCAAAAGTACAACCACACCCTCCACTATATAAGGGGAGATTTGGTTGGGATTTGTTAATGGTAGAGAGAAGAAAAGCAGAAAAGAAGATAAGGGAAGAGGAAGAAAAAAATCAAAAGCTAAACTGAACAACCGATCAACCATTCCGCTGCACCAGCAGCATTCCACAAATCAAATCAACCACACAACTTTTTACCAATCCACGACTCCACTGATGGAGTAGGAGATAAGGAAAAAAGAAGTGCGGCAGATAGGGATTGAAGGATGCAAGAAGTGTAGAGGAAAGAGGAAAAGATAGGAAGTTGAGTTTAGTTGTTGAAAAGAATAGAACCAATAAAGCAGGGTTAGAAGTGTGACAATTGGTTCCCCATTCTTCCCACCCTACCTTATATGTACTATTTCTAACCACTTTCACTAATACCAGCACCGAAAGATTGGCTTTGATTAGGAAGTTTAAAAGGGGAGTAAGGATAAGGGTATAGGACACTGGGTGAATGGGAATGAAGGGGAGAGAAAAAACGGTGATGAGCCGGAGTAGAAGAAAAGCCCGAGAGGCCAGAGTAGATAAAAAAGAGGGATGAATATGAGTAAGACCAAAGTAGAGCTGAATGGAAAAAATATATTAGTCACAGGGTCTCCTGGATTTATTGGAGCAAACCTTGTGATGAGACTGTTGAAAGAAATGAATTCTGGAACAGTCATCTCCTTCGACATGATGAACGATTACTATGACCCAAAACTGAAGGAATATAGATTAAAAGAGATAGAAAAGGTTGCTGAGATGAGTGCTGCTAAGCATGTGTTCATTAAAGGCAATCTGGCTGATAAGGAAAAACTGGATAGTGTGTTCGCTGAATACAAGCCAGCAGTGGTTGTGAATCTGGCAGCTCAGGCTGGTGTACGTTATTCAATTGATCATCCTGATTCATATGTTGAGTCAAATCTTATCGGCTTTTTTAATGTTTTGGAAGCTTGCCGCCACTATGGTGTAGAGCATCTGGTTTATGCTTCTTCCTCCTCAGTATATGGAGGTAACAAGAAGGTTCCTTTCAGTACGGATGATAAGGTAGATAATCCTGTTTCTCTCTATGCAGCTACGAAGAAAAGTAATGAGTTAATGGCACATGCCTATTCAAAGCTCTATAACATCCCATCCACCGGTTTGCGTTTCTTCACTGTATACGGACCCGCAGGAAGACCGGATATGTTCTATTTCGGAGCGACTAATAAATTAGTGGCAGGAGAATGTATCAAGATCTTCAATTATGGAAACTGCAAGAGAGACTTCACATATATCGATGACATTGTAGAGGGTGTTCTGTGTGTCATGCAAGGTGCGCCAGAAAAGGTGAATGGGGAGGATGGACTACCAATTCCTCCATATGCTGTCTACAACATAGGCGGTGGTACGCCAGAAAACTTACTGGATTATATCAGTACATTACAGGAAGAACTTGTAAGGGCTGGCATCTTGCCTGCTGATTATGATTTTGAATCACATAGAGAATTAGTTGGTATGCAGCCTGGGGATGTTCCGGTTACTTATGCGGATAGTAGGGCATTGGAAGAGGATTACGGATTTAAGCCGGAAATCGGTATAAGAGAAGGCTTAAGAGCTTTCGCTGAATGGTATAAGGAGTTTTATTTGAAATAAAAGTGGTGCAGGGAAGTAGCACCAGGGAAAAGAGGAGCAGAAGTATGAATGATTTGAAGATAGCAGTAGCAGGTACTGGCTATGTTGGCCTTTCCATTGCAACCTTGTTATCTCAGCATAATAAGGTAGTGGCAGTAGATATTGTGCCGGAGAAGGTTGAAAAAATTAATCGAAAAGAGAGCCCAATCCAGGATGAGTATATTGAGAAGTATTTAGCAGAGAAGGAATTGGACTTGATTGCAACTATCGATGGTGAGAGTGCTTATAAAGACGCTGACTTCATCGTTATTGCTGCTCCAACTAACTACGATTCCAAAAAGAATTTTTTTGATACATCTGCTGTTGAGGCAGTAATCGAGTTGGTGTTGAAGGTTAATCCTTCTGCCACAATGGTTATTAAGAGCACCATCCCGGTTGGGTACACAGAAAGTGTTAGAAAAAAATATAACACAAAAAACATATTGTTTAGCCCAGAGTTCTTAAGGGAAAGTAAAGCACTCTACGATAACCTCTATCCTTCCCGTATCATCGTTGGATGTGATGAGGATAGTAGAGCAAAGGCAGAAGTGTTTGCAGGATTATTGCAGGAAGGTGCGATTAAAGAGAACATCCCAACCCTGTTTATGGGCTTTACAGAAGCAGAAGCAGTTAAGCTTTTTGCTAATACTTATCTTGCACTCCGAGTTAGTTACTTCAATGAACTTGATACGTATGCAGAGAGTAAGGGCCTCAAGACAGAGGAAATTATAAACGGAGTCTGTTTAGACCCAAGAATCGGTACTCATTATAACAACCCATCCTTTGGGTATGGTGGTTATTGCTTACCAAAGGATACAAAGCAGCTTTTGGCTAATTTCAAAGACGTACCTGAAAACCTCATTGAAGCCATCGTGGAAAGTAATAGAACAAGAAAAGATTATATCGCAGATCGTGTTCTGGAAATTGCTGGTGGATACGAAGCTAATGATGAGTGGAGTGAAGATAAAGAAAAGGACGTAGTGGTTGGTGTATATAGACTCACCATGAAGTCTAATAGTGACAACTTCCGTCAAAGCTCAATCCAAGGTGTTATGAAGCGTATTAAGGCGAAGGGCGCAACGGTTATTGTGTATGAGCCGACCCTGAAAGATGGAGAGAAGTTTTTTGGAAGTAAGGTAGTAAACGACCTGGAGAAGTTTAAGGAAATGAGTCAAGCAATTATCGCTAATAGGTATGATAGCTGTCTGGATGATGTGAAAGATAAAGTATACACGAGAGATATTTTTAAGAGGGATTGAGGGAAGATGCAACATGTATTTTTGGTAGGTGCCAAATCACTGGGTGCTTACGGCGGATATGAGACATTTATTAATAAGTTAACTGAATATCACCAGTCTAATCTAGACATCAAATACCATGTTGCGGTAAAGGCTAATGGTCAGGGGGCATCCGTTCCTGATGGTGTGAAGGTGGTTGATGGTAGATATACATATCATAACGCTGACTGTTTTCAGGTCAAGATTCCTGAAAAGCTTGGTCCTGCTCAGGCTATTTATTATGACTGTGCTGCCTTGAAGAAGAGTATAGAGATAATAAAAGAAGAAGGAATAGAGCATCCAATTGTTTATATCATGGCTTGTAGAATTGGCCCATTTATGAAGCATTTCTATAAGGAAATCCACAAGCTTGGTGGTTTGGTTTATCTGAATCCAGACGGTCATGAATGGAAAAGAGCTAAATGGTCTGCTCCGGTAAGAAAATATTGGAAGATTTCTGAGCAGATGATGGTGAAGTGGTCAGATCTCGATATCTGCGATTCAATCAATATTGAGAAGTACATACATGAAGAGTATGACGGCAAAGGAATCGGAGGAAGAAACCCAAAGACTACATTTATAGCGTATGGCGCTGATCTGATACCTAGCAAATTGGCTGACGATGATGTAAAACTCGTGAGTTGGTATAAGGAGAAGGGGTTAAAGAAAAAGGAATACTATCTTGTGGTTGGACGGTTCGTACCGGAGAATTCTTTTGAGGTTATGATCCGTGAGTTCATGAAAAGTAAGACGGATAAAGACTTTGCTCTCATCACGAATGTAAATGATAAGTTCTTAAATGAACTGGAAGAAAAGCTGCACTTTAAGAGTGATAAGAGAATCAAGTTTGTCGGTACAGTTTATGATCAGGAACTGTTGAAGAAAATTCGAGAGAACGCTTATGCCTACTTCCACGGCCATACCGTTGGAGGAACAAATCCATCACTTATTGAGGCTCTTGGAAGTACGGATTTAAATCTGCTGGTAGATGTTGGCTTCAATAAAGAAGTTGCTGAAGACTGTGCTTTATATTGGAGCCGGAAACCTGATAATCTTGCAAATTTGATTGATAAGGCGGATCAGATGAGCTTAGAGGAAATAAAGGAACTAGGTGAAAAGGCTAAGAAACGTGTTGCTGAAGAGTACACGTGGGAAAAGATTTGTGGACAGTATAAAGACGTGTTTATGGAGAAATCACTATGAGCATTGAAATAAAGAAATATAAAAACATTGATGCACTTAGAACATTTGGGTGTTTAGCGATTATTGCATGGCACGTAAAAGCAAATACTGATTTTATCATCGGGGGGGGGGTTACTCTCTAATAGGATTTTAGCATCATTTGACTATTTGGTGTATCTGTTTATGATAATCAGTGGTTTCGGAATGTGTAATGGCTACTATCAAAAGCTGAAGAGTGGAACATTTAATCTGAATAAATTCTATTTAAGACGTTATCAAAAGGTAGTTCCGTTCTTTGCATTGCTGATCATTCTGAATTGTGTGATCGACTTCAAGTGGCAGACTATATTTGAAGGTTGCATGGAAATGACCATGCTATTTGGATTTTTACCGAATAATTCGTTGAGCACAATTGGTGTGGCATGGACCTTGGGCGCAATATTTGCGTTTTATGTAATTTTTCCCTTCGTGGTTTTTTTGTTGGATAATAAGCGGAGAGCTGTAATTACACTATTGGTATCATTGGGAATCACGTATATGTGCCAAACATATTTTATGGTGTCACCGTTCGTAGTGGAGAACTTCACGATGAGACATTCTTTTTTATTTTGTCTCCCGTATTTTATATGTGGTGGATTAATTTATCTATGTAGAAATGAAATATCAGAGATTGTGAGTAAACATAAAATCCTTTTTTTTACCATTTGTGCAGTTTTGATTGTGACATATTTATTAACACCAGATCAGATTGGATTAATTGATATAATTGTTCCAAAAACAATATTGCTATATTCTGCATGTGTGTGCGTTGCATTGTGCGAGAAAACTCCATTGTTAAGCAATAGATTTACAAATTTTATCAGTGGAATAAGTATGGAAATGTATTTGGCGCACATGGTGGTATTTAGAATTGTAGATAAACTACGTGTCCCGGAATTGTTTGGAAATACAACTAGCGGATTTTTGATTACATATATGTTGGTAGTAATTTTACTGGTTATAGGTATTCTTTTATACCGCATAGTTGAGAGTAAAATAAAGCGAAAAAGTTTTGTGTGAATAAGAGGAGAAAAAGACTATGAGGATTATAGTGGCAAACTACCGCTATTTTGTGGCTGGTGGTCCAGAAAAATATATGTTCAAATTTATGGATGCTGCAGAGAAAAGAGGAATCGAAGTAATTCCGTTTTCCGTGAACAAGCGTGTTCCGCAGAAGCCGGTGATTGCGTCTTCCGCAAGAAACAATTTTTCGCGCCGCCTTGTAACTCTTGGAATTCAGTCACTTCCGGGAACTGATGTATATGCTTCCGTTACAGGGCCTGTTGTCGTTGATTCAGCTGATGTTTCTGCCGACGTTCTTTTTGCCTTTCAGAAAGAAAATTTCAAGAAGCTTGATACTGATAAAATAGTTCTTCATCCGTCAAATGACGGTGCGGCGGCTTACAAAGTTTCTGTGTATTCGGAGGATTCCAGCAGGAACAGGAGTGCCGTTACTGAATATAATGTTGTCATTGATACGTGCAATTATTACGTCGATTCAAAATCGTCTGCCGGTGAGTTTGCCGACGGAACTAAGGAGCGGCCGTATACGTCTTTTGAGCAGCTGCTTCCGTTTATAAATGAAAACAGGTTTGTAAACGTAATTTTATCAGGCGAAACAGCTATGCCGCAGAAAAATATCGTTATTTCTTCAAACGTTCAGATAACAGGGAAGAATGACGGACGGATTGTATTTTTACCAAAATCTTCACTGACTGTAAGGAATGCAAGCCTT
>SFQZ01000006.1 GCA_004562915.1 bacterium | reverse complement strand
CGTAAAACAAACCGCTCACAGGAGCTCTCCAGTCATAGATCAACGGAATCTTTCCCACATCCTCAGCAAAATTTCCAATCCCGATATAGAAAGTTTCCGGCTCATCTTCGCCATCGTAACAAAAATCCACTCTTCCGAAATAGGGTGAATCCAACATTTTTCTGAATCTGCTGCGCAGTCTTAATTGTTCCTGATTGGTGTTAATCTGGCTCAGAAGTGCCTGCTGATTATCAAAATTTTCATATCCATACTGATCCATCTCCGTATAATTTTCCCAGTAATAATCATGCATTCCCTCGATCTCTTTTTCTCCTTCCAGAATCATCAGATCGATTTTACGGATTCTCTCTCTCAGTTTTTCCAATACAAACATAAGATAATCTTTTCTGCTTTCCATATCCTTTCATCCCTTCATTCCAGAAATCAGTTCGACATCTCATAGAATGCCTTATAACATTTACATGTCTCATAAACATCTGCCTTGGAACTGATTTCGTATGGTGCATGCATATTCAGGACTGCAACTCCCATATCAACCACATTCATGCCATACACAGCCGGTATATAAGCGATAGTTCCACCGCCGCCTACATCCACTTTGCCAAGTTCAGCAGTTTGATACATGATATTTTCTTTATCAAAAATACCTCTCAGTTTTCCAATATATTCCGCACTGGCATCGTTGGATCCACTCTTTCCTCTGGAGCCGGTATATTTGTTGATCACCGGTCCTTTGCCAAGATATGCCGAATTATTCTGCTCAAAGGCATCTGCATATAGAGGGTCATAACCGGCACTCACATCAGCCGACAACATACAGGAATTTTTCAATGCTCTGCGAAGCTTCAATTCTGTATACTGACCCAGACATTCCATCACTTCAGCAACAGTATTCTCAAGAAAACGAGAATGCATACCTGTTGCACCTACACTTCCGATTTCTTCTTTATCAACGAACATGCAGACTTTTGTCTTTGCAGAAGCTTTGCTGTACAAAAATCCCATAAGGGAACAAAACGCGCAAATTCTGTCATCCTGCCCATAAGCCATGATCATACTGGCATCCAAACCGAAATCTCTTGCTTTTCCTGCCGGTACAACCTCCAGTTCCGCTGACACAAAGTCATCCTCTTCTATCCCATATTGTTCTTTTAACAGTTTTGCTATGTACGCTTTTACCGGTTTTTCTTCTTCTTCCTCGTTCACCGGATAACTTCCCACCAGTATATCCAGTGCTTCCCCTTCGATCACTGTGCTTGCCTTCTTCTCCATCTGTTTGGATGAGAGATGTACCAGAAGATCCGTAACTCCGATCACCGGTTCCTCCGGGTCTTCACCCACTGATATCTGAATCATACTTCCATCTGATTTTACCACAGTACCATGCAGAGCCATAGGGGATGCTACCCACTGATATTTCTTGATTCCGCCATAATAATGCGTATCCAGGTATGCCATTCCATTTTTCTCATACAAAGGTTTCTGCTTCAGATCCAGTCTTGGGGAATCAATATGGGATCCCATCAGCAGCATTCCCTTTTCCAACGGTTCTTCACCTATTTGCATGAGCAATGCTGATTTTTTCATATTTGCCACATAAATTTTATCACCTGCTTTTAAAGATTCCCCTTTATCCAGAATTTCTTCCAGATCTCTGTAGCCGTTCTCCCGGGCAATCCGGCAAATATTTGCCGTACATTCTCTCTCTGTTTTTCCTGCATCCAGAAAATCCCGATAAAGCTTAGCCAGGGTTTCCATTTCCTTTTTTTCTGTTTCTTCATAAGTTTTCATTCTGTTTCTCTCCTGTCTGTTTATTATATGATATTTTCTTTATCCTTTTTCACATTTTGACAAAACTTTTCTTTCTTTCAGCCTCCTGTATACATATTTTCTGAACAGTGTATATACCACTGATACCAGCGGAATAAATACCAGCATTCCCACAACTCCCATCAGACTGCCACCCAGGGATACCGCAACCAGAACCCATATGGAAGGAAGTCCCACTGAATTTCCCACCACATGAGGATAGATCAGATTTCCTTCAATCTGCTGTAACAGCAGGAATACTATGATAAATGCCAGTGCCTGCATGGGGTTTTCCATAAGAATAAGGAATGTTCCCACCGCACATCCAATAAAAGCCCCGAATATGGGAATCAAAGCAGTAAACGCAATCAAAATACCTACCAGCAGAGCATATGGGAAACGCAAAATCGACATTACTACGACAAACAAACATCCAAGGATCACGGCCTCCACACATTGACCGGTAAAAAAATTGGAAAAAGTACGATTTGCCAGCCTACATACATCCAAAATGGTTTCCACTACTTTCTCCGGCAAAAATGCGTACATTACTTTACGGCTCTGGACCTGAAGCTTTTCTTTTTGCAGAAGAATATACATTGCAAATACAAAAGCAATCGCAAAATTTGTCACGGAGTTTACAATTACTTTTGCCACGCTGAATGTTGAACCCAAAAGTGTTCCGGCTCCTGTCTTCAGAAAACCGATCGCCTGCTGCATAATACTTTCCCAGTCAATTTCCAGCGTTGTGATCCAGTTAGCAATTTCCGGATTATCATCGAAAAGTGCAATCGCCCATCTTTGAACTTTTGGCCAGAAATGGCTGATATCATATCCCAGTTCTATTACCGTATCACTCAACTGCGGTACCACTACAAAAAATACCAGAAGAATAATCGCAATGATCATCAAGAGTGCCAGAATAAGACTGGCCGGTCTTGCTATTTTACTGACCCACTTTTTGTCTTTCCACTTTTCTCTCTGAAAAATATGCTTTTCGATACTTCGCATAGGAAGATTCATGATAAAGGCTATTGCACATCCCATAATAAAGGGAAACAGCATATGAAATACCAGAGAAATGCATCCCCATACGGTAGAAAGATTATTTACTCCCACAAATACCAAAATAGTAAATACAATCAATAACATGATTTTCTTCATATTGTCTTTATTTAATTCCAATACCCACACCTCCGAAATCACTTTCTATAAACCATTGATTCTCTATTGTTCTAAATGTTCTTTCCCCATGCGGCCTGGCTTCCTGTCCTGGTTTTTGTCACTACCAGCTGCTGCTCAATTTGATCTTTCAGTTCTGTCACATGCGAAATAATTCCCACCAGACGATTTCCTCCTGCCAGTCCCTGTAAAATACGTATTGCCTGCTCCCTGGAATTCTCATCCAGCGATCCAAATCCCTCATCAATAAAAAGAGTTTCCATGCGGACTGCTCCTGTTGTTCGTGTAATCACATCCGTCATTCCCAATGCCAGCGACAGAGCTGCCATAAAGGATTCCCCGCCGGAAAGTGTTTTTACATCCCGGACTTTTCCTGTAACCATACTGTAGACATCAAGATCCAGCCCTGCATTCCCCTGTGTAGAAAGATTTTCAAGGCTCCGACATCTCAGAAGGAATTGTCCTGCTGCCATCTTCTGCAAATGATGGTTGGCACAGGCAATCATCTGTTCAAAGTATTGCCTCTGCATATAAGATTCAAAATCTATTTTTACATTTCCACTCAGGTTTCCATTTGCTGTTCTGCTGATATTTCCAACTTTTTCATAGTGGCTTCTAAGGGTCTTTCTTTCATCTGCCAGATTGCAGAGCTTTTTGTACGCTGTGCGGTTTTTCTCCCGTCTGCTGTATACCTGTCTCAGTTCTTTTTCCAGATGTTTTTGTTCATTTCTCAGTCTTTCCAGTTCCTGACCGATTCGCTCCAGTTCTGGTCTTTCTTTTCCTTCCAGCTGCTTTTCAAGAATCTTCTTTTTCTGTTCTGTTTCTATTTTTCTGTTCTTAAAAGCTGTCAGCTCTTTTTCCAGACGTTCCATCTCCCGCTTATCCATCCGACATCGTCTGTAATGCTCTTCATCCGAAAATCCCTGTCTCTCAACAGTTTGCAGGAACTTTTTCTCTGCTTTTTCCAAAAGCTCCTTTTGTGCTTTCAGAAGTTTTTCATTTTCTTCCAACTGACCCTTCCTCTGACTTTCCTCCTGAACGGCTTTCTGGTAACTTTTACTGCTCTCTTCCAGTTTTCTGGTTGTATCATCGATCTGCGTCTGACCTTTTATAAGTCTTTCCTGTGCTTTTTTCTCCCAAGCCTCCCATCGCTGACGGATCTGTTCCAGAGAAACTTCCTGCTTCTCTTCGCCCAGAAGCTGCCTTTCCATCTCACGGATCACTGCCATCTCCTGCTCCATTTTTCCGGTACTATCCAGGAGCTTTTTTTGCTCCTCTTCTCTTTTGCGTTCCGCCAGATCGCGATCTTTTTTCATACTTTCCACCTGCTCCCTGTTGGGTGCGTGTTCAGAAAGCACTGCTTTCTGCGGATGCTCCCGGGAACCACAGACAGGACAGGGGATCCCCTCTTTCAATTCTTGTGCCAGAATTCCCGCCTGCTCACGAAAATATGCCTGATACATCTGTTCGTAGTCTGTTGCCAGCTTCAGATAACGTGCTTCAGCAGCTTGATACAATGCCTGACAATTTTTACGTTGTTTTTCCAGCCTTGCTGCGCTTTGTAATCTGGACTGAAGTCCACTGTATTGTTCCAGTGACTGTCTGAGACGATTCAGAACCGGTAGTTCTTTATCATTCAGTTTTTTCTGAAATTCTTTCCATTTTTCCAGCTGTAGCTCTTTCTTTTCTCTATCCTGTCCGTGAACTGCAAACCATTTCTGCAATTTTTCCAGTCTTACCTGTGTTTCCTGCAGGTTTTTGCCGGCTTGCAGATATGCCTGCTCCAACGGCTGAACAAGTTGGGCCTTCTTACTCCATTCCAGTAAATCATTTTTCTGATTCCACTGCTCTTTTCCACTTTCCAGAACATCCCAGTCTGCTCTGACCTTTTCCAGTTCCTGATATTGTGCATTCCTCTCTCTGGCAAGACTATAGATTCTGTTTTGATTCTCCAGCTGCCTGGTACTTTGCTTTCCCCGAGCCTGCAGTTCTTCGTAATCTTTCTGATCCAATGCTGTCAGCTGCTCGGCCGTCTTTATCGCACTTTCCAGATCCGGTTCCCGGGAATCTCCTTCCAGTATCATCCGCAGCGTCTCTATAAAAATACCCCTATTTCTATCTCCGTCCTGATCATCATTTTCCCTGTTCGCCATGCCATCTGCCAACTGCTCTATTTCCCGAAAACAGGCTTTCCGATTGTCTTCCAGCCCAATATAAAGTTGCTTTGCCATATTTTTCAGTTCTTCCTGTATTTTCCAGAAAATCTTTGTATCAAATATTTTTGAAAAAATCTCTTTTCTCTCATCTGATTTAGCCAGAAGCAATCTCAAAAAATCCCCCTGAGCGATCATGGCAATCTGCGTAAACTGTCTGGCATCTACTCCCAGGATTTCTGCCAGCTTACGGTTTATTTCCTGCCGGTTTCCATGGTACAGACTTCCATCCGGAAGATACAACTCCACACCCGCTTTTTCTTTCGTTGTCGTCCGTTCTCCATCTTTATTTTTTCTTTTGCTTTCTCTTTCATATTCAGGATTTCTGATTACTTTATATGTCTGACCTTTACTCTCAAATTCCAGTTCCACAAATGTTTTCGTAGTAAGCTCGGCATACTGACTTCTCATCATGGCCCCTTCTCTTCTGCCTCCACTGGTCTGCCCATAAAGAGCATAGGTGATAGCATCAAAGATTGTAGTCTTTCCGGAACCGGTATCTCCTGTAATCAAAAATACCCCTTGATTTACCTTTCTAAAATCAATAATCGTTTCCCGGGCATAGGATCCAAAAGCCGACATTTTTAAGTATACAGGTTTCATCTGCTCTCCTCCTCTACCCTTGCAAATACATCTTCCAGAATCTGCTGCTCTTCTTCATCCATCTGTCGCCCTTGCATCTGCTGAAAAAATCTCTGAAACACTTCCCGCGGATCTGTAACAGTATCCTTCTCTTTCTCCATCCATTCCTGACTATTTGTTCGGGAATTGTCCATCCGCACCTCAAGAATCTGTGGAAATATAGCTTCCAGACGTTCTTTCGGCTGATAGGGATCCTGTTCATCCGTAAGCACCACACTCACATAATCCTGACATATCTTTTCTTCCGATGATTTTCCTTTCTCAGCTTCACATATAATACTCTCCAGTTTTCCTCGAATAATCTTTACATCCCGCAGAGGATGCAACGGAATCTGTGTGATTATGGGCTGACTGCCTTTTTCTCTCAGTTCTACTTCTGTCAAAGATTTTTCCTGATTCCATTCACTGACAGAATATTTAAGCGGCGTTCCACAATATCGCACAGACAGTTTCCCCATCAGCTGAGGACGATGTATATGTCCTAATGCTGCATATTCAAATCCATCCAGACATTTTATATCCACCTGATCCAAACCGCCCACTACGATTGTCTCTGAATCACTTTGCTTTGGTCCCACACCGCCCGCTATATAAAACTGATGACTGAGAATTACATTTCTTTTTTCTGTATCAAGTTTTTCCCTGTCTATCATCCGGCTCACTGCCTCCTGACAGGTCTCCGGCTCATCTCCCGGAAAAACTCTTCTTACATATCCTGGTTTCATATAGGGAAGCAGCCAGAAATCCACCTTTCCCCACTCATCCTCCAAAGTAATCTTTTTCAAATATTCTTCCGGTGTTGTCGGAGGAAGACCTGAGATATAAACCTGCTGGTTTTCCAGAATCCCTCCTGCAAAAGCAAGCCTTTCCGGAGAATCATGATTTCCACTTATGATCATTACAGGAATCGACGGCTGTATCCCGGCAAGTTCAGTCAAAAAACAATCCAGTACTGCTACAGCTTCTGCTGACGGCACAGATTTATCATATATATCTCCTGCGATCAGCACAGCATCCGGCTTCCTCTCTTTCACCAGACTCAATATTTCTTTTAATATCCATTCCTGATCTTCCAGTAGAGAATATCCATAAAATTGTTTTCCTATATGTAAATCTGATAAATGAAAAAAACGCATCTTTTCCTCCATATCCTGCTTGTTCTCGATTTTGTTTGTTTGAAAAACCCCGGAAGCGCAGAGTTTTTCTCTGCCCTCCGGGGTTTACTCTATCGTTACTACTGCATCCTTATAGTCAATTATCTTGCGTTTTTTCTTCTGTCACGGTTTCCCCCACAGGCGGCCAGACTACATCTTCTCTGGCCTGTGTCATAGCACGATCCATCAGACTTTTTTTCTGTGGCTGAGACTGAGCCTGTGATTTTTCACCTTTTTTCCGTTTTTCCCTTTGTTTTGGTTCCACGGCAAAAGTACGGTCTGGGTATAGTTTTGAAAGCTTTCTAAGCTGAGAAGTTCCCCAGATCAGACAGCATGGCATCAGAAGATTTGACAGCAGCATCATCTGTGTTCTAAGCATCAGTACAAGCAAAATTACCTCAACCACAAGCAGTGCAATACTCAGTTTAAAAGTCAGCTGTGCTTTATCCAGGCGATTGGACAATCGCGCCGCAAAGACACCTACAAAAACTTCAAACATAGTCGTCAGCAATAAAAACACTGCAACAAACCGGATAAATCCAACTCCTACACCCAGCTGTTCCAAAACAGTTACAAAATCTTCCGTTCCTTTTGCAGCTTCCGAAGCAGACTGCAGCAGTCCTATCCCATATCGCAACGTTGTGGAAATAGCCGTAGTGACAATAAAAATACCCGCCAACATGGTAATCATCCTGCCGTTAATCGCCATTCTCATTTCTTTTTGATCTCTGTACTTATACATCTTATTCCTCCATTTGCCAATTAAAATAATGAACCCGTCTTATGCCTGTCTTTTACATCTGTTTCCGTACAATCCGGTATTCATCATCCAACTGATAATACGGACAATTATAAAATGTATCACTCAAAAACCGGTACATCTCGTCCTCATCCAGATTGATATCACAGCAATAACATTCACTTTCTTCATCGTATACATAGTTACTGCAGGTATCACAGCTTGTCTTTCCAGCCATGGTTCTTTCTCCTTGTTATTCCCGGACTTTGATCATACCCGGTAAATATAATTTTCTTTTCTTGGTTTAGCTGCGGGAATTTCTCCTTTTGCATATCCGAGAATACAATTTCCAACTCCTACGTAATCTCCCTGAATTCCCCATTTTTCAAGAAGCGCTTTGCCTTCAGGTGTATCAAATACTTCTTTCGCTCTGTGGATCCAACAGGAACCTACGCCCAGAGAAGCTGCCGCATTCAGCATGTTGCCAATTACAAGGCTGCCATCCTCCACACAGGTACCTCTGCTTCTGTCTGCCAATACTACAACTACCGTAGGCGCACCATAAAACGGATCAGACGTACTTCCCATCACAGCCGCATTCAGCTTTGAAAGGTACGCAATCGTCTCTTTGTCCTGAACGACAACTATGATTGGAGACTGAGCTCCCATACCGGTAGGTGCATAGATACCTGCTTCAAGAATCTGCTGCAGTTCTTCATCTTTAATCTGTTCCGGAAGATAAGATCTCACGCTTCTTCTGTTTTTTAATGTCTGTAATGTTTCATTCATATTTTTTTCCTCCATTTCTCTAAAAAATGAATCTTTTACTTAGCGGATCACATCAACAAATATACAAAATATCCCGCATAACAAATCAAAAATAAAGCTCCGCCCCATCGTTTCAATTCTTTTGTTTTTACCACGCAAAGCCACAGAAGCACTGCCGCACCAATACATACAATTCCGTCAATCAGGAATTTGGATGCGTACGGTACCGTTGTCACCAGACAAGTCGTTCCCAGTACAAACAGAATATTGAAGATATTACTTCCCACAATATTTCCAATAGCAATATCCACATTATTCTTTCGTGCCGCTGTGATAGAAGTCACCAGCTCTGGAAGCGAAGTTCCAAATGCTACAATTGTCAAACCAATCAGACGATCACTCATCCCCAGTCTTGACGCAATATTGGAAGCACTGTCAACCGTCATATTACTTCCCAGTATGATGGCTGCCAGACCGATCACGGTCACCAGGGCAAGTACCCATACAGGCTGCCTCTTATGAGGGCATTCCACAACTTCTTCCTGATTCTTCATTGCCATTCGAAACAGATATACCAGAAAACCTATAAATAAAATCCAGAATATACACCCTGTGAAAAATCCGACTTCCCCGAATATTGCTCCCATAACTACCAATAATACCGTAATGCCTATAGTAAAAGGTATTTCTCTCCAGATAGTATTTTTTTCCACCTTCAGAGGTACAATACAGGCCGTAATTCCGAGGATCAGCAAAATATTGATAATATTACTGCCAAGTACATTTCCGATCGATATACCTGTGACTCCTTTCAACCCGGCAGATATACTGATCGCCGCCTCAGGGGCGCTTGTTCCGAATGCCACGATCGTTAATCCGATTACAATCGGAGGAATATGGAATTTTTCGGCAATACCGGAAGCTCCAACAACCAGAAAATCCGCGCCTTTTATCAGTAGTACAAATCCTACGATCAAAACTATAATATCAAGAATCATACAGCCTCCTTAGCTTTTGCATTATGGGAAAATATAATGACTTTCCTGTTATATGAAAAAAGTCCCGTTTTACAGGACTTTAACAGCAGGTAACGGGAATCGAACCCGCCTCCCCAGCTTGGGAAGCTGGTGTTCTACCAATGAACTATACCTGCAAAAGATGGAAGCAATGGGGCTCGAACCCATGACCTCTCGCGTGTGAGGCGAACGCTCATCCCGGCTGAGCTATGCTTCCATAGGCATTATTATAGCACACTTTCCAAAAAAGGAAAGAGAAAAATATCTAAAATTTTTATGTAGATCTATTCAGTCTTCCAACACGGGATATCACACAAAATGAAAAAAGCCCCTAAAATCGGGGCTCTAAAGAGTGCCGCTGGCCGGACTCGAACCGGCACGGCTGTTAACCGCTTGATTTTGAGTCAAGTGCGTCTGCCAATTCCGCCACAGCGGCAAATCCTGGTTTGCTAAAACCAGAATTTATATTACCATACACCTTCAAATAATGCAAGCACTTTTTCCAAATTTTATATTTCTTTTTATAATTCTCACAACTGATCCCCTGAATTATTTATCTGTTTTCACTATCCGATTGTATTCATAGCATTTCCAGAGTTCAAAATAATCCTGACTTCTCTTTCGATAATCCGGATAAAATGCTGATGTCAACTCATCATAGGCTAACGCAGCGCAATATAATTTTTCGGAAATCATCTGAAAAACTTTTTGATCTGCTTGAATCGGGCAATCGTTTTTGTATTTCAGATAGGTTAATTCCTCCTCATACCCGTATCTATGATGGTTGGTACCATATTTCAGGTCTCTCAGAACCATCTGCTGCACCAGTGTTTCATTCAAATTCATATTGGCAAGATGATCTCCGATCAGATAATCCTTTCGATACAGTTTGCCCAATGCCTGTACCTGAACGAACCAAAAACGATTCACATTCTGTAAAGGCCAGTTTGGATTGCTGTTTTTTGTCTGTACAGGCAACAACTGTATAATACCTGCTTTGTCATCATATACAAAATCAATCCCCATATCATATCGCACTCCATTTCTCAGGACCATGCGATACATTCTGTTTTCGCTGACAAAATCAAATCCCAGACAGGTCTCATCATCAAGTCCAAACCTGTCTGGTCGTTTCAGATATTCTGAAGGTGTCACCGGGTCACTGGGATTTATCCGGACTGTAACATGCAAATCCAGATCACTGTAACAGTCATGGTAGCTTTTTTCCACCATTTTCTTCAGTTTCTCAGATATACTCTCCTCTTTTCTGACCACAATATCTTTTACCCGTACAGATTCCGTCTCAGGCAAAAGAAAAATATGAGTAATGAATTTTTCCGCTTCTTTCGTAATTATATCTTTGTTAATCTGCATAAGTATTATTCCACTTCGTTTCCTGTTCTCTCTCCTTTTTCAAAAGCTACCGCATTATTCAAGGTGGTCTCACTGATGGCTTCCAACGCCTCCTGGGTAAAGAATCCCTGATGAGAGGTGATCATTACATTGGGAAATGAAAGAAGGCGGGCTGTTACCGAAGATTCCATGATATCGTCAGAACGATCCTCAAATACATTTTTCTTCTCCTCCTCATATACATCAAGACCAACTGCAAAAAATTTTCTTGCACGTATTCCCTCAATAAGATCGTCCGTTTTTACAAGACCACCTCTGGAAGTATTTACAAGAATGACCCCATCCTTCATTTTTTGAATCGTTTCTTTGTTGATCAGATGATACGTCTCATCCATCAACGGGCAATGCAGGGAAATCAGATCACTCTGAGCCAACAATTCATCCAGCGATACATACGTTACAAAATCCAATGATGGATTCTGATACAGATCATAAGCGATTACTTTCATTCCAAACCCATGACATATTCTTGCCATGGCCGCACCGATCTTTCCTGTTCCCACAATGCCGGCTGTTTTCTGATAAAAATTAAACCCAAGCATTCCCCCAAGGCTGAAATCATTTTCTCTGACGCGAACATATGCTTTATGAATACGTCTGTTTGCTGCCAGAGCCAATGCCATCGCATGCTCCGCTACCGCTTCCGGAGAATATCCCGGCACACGCAGAACCTTAATTCCACATTCCTTCGCCTTGTCAATATCTACATTGTTAAATCCGGCACAGCGCATCAAGATCAGCTTCACACCACATGCATGTAGAGCCTCGATGGTCTGCGTTCCCACATCACTGCTCACAAAAGCACAAATCGCATCATATCCCTTTGCAAGCTTTGCTGTGCTGGGAGCCAATTCAGATTTCAGATAATCGATCTGAATGTCCGGGTACTCTTTTCGCTTATTTTCAAATGATTCTTTATCGTAACTTTTGGTATCATAAAATAAAATTCTCATCAATCTACCTCCTGAAGATATTTTTTCAAAAACTCATAAATCTGCTGTTCTGTAGGCGGACATCCTTCCACATGGCATACAAAATCCTTTGTACAATGCCCAATACCCAGTTTGCCGGTTTTTCCCCGATATCCCTGACCAATGGCAATTTTTACATCCAGCCTGTCCAAAAGCCCTTCTTCTCTTAATTTGTCCAGAGCCGGAATTAAATATCCATAGCAGGCACTACAGGATTCCACTTCTTCCACTGCGTCTTTCAGCTCCACAATCTTTCGTTTCCCGGAAACCTCCAATTTTTCTGATGGCTGATTGATTTCCCTCACCTGTACTTGTTTCCAGTCAGCACAACCGGCGCCCAGTTTTTCTGCCATACGGATATATGATACTTCATCCACTTTATATCCCATTTGATGACACACCCAGGAATCGATCAAAACCGGATCTGCACCTGCCATGACCCGATTCATAACTACAGGATTACCTCCATCCTCAAAATCCCAGTCACCACAAATATTGTCCACCACAATAAAATCCTGATGAATTCCTACAGCCAGATGGGCAATGGGTTTGTGAAGTCCCATCGCATGAAAATGACGTTTCTCTGTGTTCGGTATCAAACCTTTCATATTTTTTAATGCACAGGTGATTTTTGTCTGACAATGTCCTTTCATTACCGGAACATTGATCAGGAAATCCAGTTTTTCAACCTTATCACAGATGCGCAGCTCCATCCCCCCACAATCATGCAAAGACGAAGTATCTTTTTGCATATCCCAGAAAGGAACCTGATATTCCCTGGAAATCTTGTCATAACCACATACTTCAAAAGCTTCCTGTGTCCTGTCACCTACCCAGGAACCTTCCAGCATTACCAAATTTTTAAATCCTTTTTGCTGTAGATATTCAATGATACCAGCTACAACCTCAGGATGTGTAGTCGCCCCCCAGGAAGCTTCTGACGGAGATACCAGATTCGGTTTAATCCCGATCAGGCTGTTTTTTCCTGCTACCCTCTCTGCCAGCTTTGCTTCCTCCAAAAGCTTCTTCGTCATCTCTTTATAATCTGTCCCATAAACCATTAATAATTCATGATCGTTCATATAATCTTCCTTTTTATAAAAATCAGGTGCCGTATGTTGATACGACACCTGTATGCGCATTCTCATCTTTCAATTATCTTCTCTTTAAGAAATCCGGAATCTGGATATCTTTCTTCGGAATATTACTTGCTGTCGGAGCACTTGTCGGTGCTTTTGGCATCTGATAGCTAGGCATGGTCAGACCCTGAGAAAATGTAGGTCTTTCCGGAGCTGCAGAAGCTGCTGTTGTCTCAGCCTTCGGAGCGGAAGGTTTTACAGCGGATGCTTTGCTGACACTTGGCTGTTTCGCAGTTGCATCATTCAAACCGGTAGCGATAACTGTAATCTTAGCAGCGTCCACTGCAGTATCATCATACATCGCACCAAAGATAATATTTGCGTCCTCGCCTGCCAGACTCTGAACATAGCTTGCTGCGTCGTTGGCATCCATCAGAGAAATATCTCCGGAAATATTGATGATCACATGGCTTGCACCCTGAATCGTAGTTTCCAGAAGAGGACTGGATACTGCCTGCTGAACGGCTTCCAGAGCTTTATCATCACCTTTCGCCTCACCAATACCGATATGAGCGATACCTTTATCTTTCATAACAGTCTGAACATCTGCAAAGTCCAGATTGATCAGAGCCGGCATATTGATCAGGTCTGTGATACCCTGAACAGCCTGCTGCAGTACTTCGTCAGCTTTCTTCAGTGCTTCCGGCATCGTTGTCCGACGATCAACGATCTCAAGAAGTTTGTCATTCGGAATAACAATCAATGTATCTACATTGTCTTTTAATTTATCAATACCCATCAGAGCATTGCTCATACGGGTTTTTGCTTCAAAACGGAAAGGTTTAGTAACAACACCTACAGTAAGAATACCCATTTCTTTTGCGATGCCTGCAACGATAGGTGCTGCTCCGGTACCGGTTCCGCCACCCATACCACATGTAACGAATACCATGTCGGCACCTTCCATCAGCTGACGAATCTCTTCTGTACTTTCTTCTGCCGCTTTCTCACCAATCTCAGGTTTTGCTCCTGCTCCCAGTCCTTTTGTCAGTTTTTCGCCTATCTGTAATACGGTTGGAGCCTTGCACAGAGTTAATGCCTGCTTATCAGTATTCACTCCTACAAATTCCACACCGCCGATTGTCTCTTCTACCATGCGGTTTACTGCGTTATTACCAGCGCCACCTACACCAATTACTATAATCTTTGCAGATGATTCCGCTTCATTTGTCATAATTTCTAACAAAGTACTTCCTCCTTCTTTGCTTACGCATCTATTATTCCCCTCGGGGTACTTTTACCTAATTCTGTATAGTTACATATAGATATATAATATAATCTCTTTTCCAATTAATCAACTCTTTTTTTCGAAATTCACACTTTTTTTATAAGCCTTCCCGGATATTTCACTCTTCCGCGCCTTCTTCCGGCACAGTTTGGGTCTCTCCCGCTTCCACACCTTCATTCACAGTATCACCTGTATCTTTTATATCTTCTTTCGCAGTATCACCTGTATCCTTTGTATCTTCTTTCGGTGACTCCCATGTTCCGGCGATTTCAGCAATGGTACTTTTCAGTGTATACAAGGATTCCCTGGAAAAAATAATATTGACTGTATCTGTCATGTAATCCTCCAGATGCAGGATACCTGTCATTCCTTCCAGTTTTGGCAGAATTGCTGCCACACGGGTAATTTTTTCTTCCAGTAAAGTATCTTTTCCTAGTTTACAATGAATGTTGCCCTGTTGATATACAAGTGTAATCTGCATGTTTTCATCAAAACAAACAATTTCCGGAAGGATTCCATATTTTTCCACAATCCGTGTAATGCCGAGAATTGTATTAAATACACTGTCATCTTCAGTTTCAATTTTCTCCCCCAGTGTTATATTATCCGAATTCAGCCCGATTACCCGGGGAACATCCGTAACAGCTGCATGGAATTCTGTAGCACTTTCATTTCCGAGATCTACTTCCTCTGCCTGAAGAGACTGCGCATCTTCTTCCGTCCCCGTTCTCTGATCTTCACCTGCAGTTTCCCCGTCATCCTGTTCTTCCTGTTCATCATCTTCCTCTGAACTGATTTTTCCTGTAAGAGCTTCTTCCGCCTCTTTTGCTCTCTGAAGAGCTTCCTCCCGAAGTGCCTGCTTTTTCAGTTCTTCCAGCTCGTCCGCTTCTGACTCCAACTGCGCAATTTCTTCTTCTGTCATGGATTCCTTTTCAACCACAAATCCGTCTTTGTCAAAATATAATTTGTCCGTTCCCTGAATCACATATCCAACAATTTTCTTTTCATTTACATGAATTCGAATCGTATGCATATCCAGTTTTTCCAGATCAAAGGATTCCACGAAAGGAATATCCTCCGCCTCTATATGGCTTTTAAATAAAATCACCAGCAAAGTGTTCGATGTCAGCGGATGATCCATCGCGTATCCCCGGATCTGTTTATCTGTGTACCTGGTACTCCCCACCACTTCCACTGTTGTAACCCGAAACAAAACAAAAAATAAAAGCAGGGCCAGCACCGCAGCACCCGCCACTGCACAAGCCACTGCCTTTTTACCAGCTTTTGTAAGCTGGATTCTCATATGAAATCTTTTCATCTGTTCAACTGCTCCTTTATCTGAATTTTGCCTCCCAGACATGAGAGATCATATCCAATATCTTCATATCCCCGCTCTATAAAACAAGAATTTTGAATAATCGTTCTGCCTTCTGCTGCTAATCCCGCTACGATAAGAGCTGCTCCTCCCCGAAGCTCTTCTGCTTCCAACCGGGCACCTTTCAGTTTTCCATTTCCTTTGATCAGTGCATCTCTGCCTGTTATACAAACATAAGCACCCATTTTTTTCAACTGCGGTACGATCTTATACCGATCTTCAAAGATTCGCTCCGTGATCCGACTCTCTCCTTTTACTGTCAGAAGTACCGACATCAGAATCGACTGCATATCTGTGGGAAAACCAGGATAACACGCCGTCTCAATCTGTGAAATCGGATACTGTATTTTACGGGCATCCGCTCTTAGTTTAACACTGTTGCTCTCCCATTGTCCACCCATTTTCTCATATATCCTCAGAACAGCTCCCATTTCATCTACAGGTGCATCCAGAAGTTCTACGATTCCTCTGGTTGCTGCAGCTGCAAAAAGGTAAGTTCCGGCTACGATACGGTCTGCCGGAACAGTATATTCCACATTTCTAAGTGCCTGCACTCCGCGGATTTCCAGCTCTCTGGTACCGATTCCTCTGATTTCTGCTCCCATGGCCTGTAAGAAATGACACAAATGATATATTTCAGGTTCCGCCGCACAGTTTTTAAGTCTTGTAATACCCTTTGCTTTCACTGCCGCTAAAAGTCCGTTTTCCGTAGCACCCACACTGGAAAACGGGAACTCAATATCCGTCCCTTTCATTCTCGCTTCACAGGATGCCAACAATTCTCCATTGTCTTCCTCGATTCTGACTCCCATGGCCTGAAACACCTTCAGATGCAGATCAATCGGTCGTTTTCCGATGGTACATCCACCCGGATATACGATCCGTACTTTTTTCATTCTTGATAACATACTTCCCATTAAGATCACAGAAGAACGCATACTTTCCGCATATACTCCCGTAATCTCACTGCCTTTTATTTTTCTGCAGTCCAGTGTAAGCGTGTGCTGTTCCCAACTGGTCTTTACTCCCAGGGAAATCAGTATCTTCTCCATAGCATATACATCGGCAATTCTGGGACATCTGTGCAGGACAGTAACTCCATCATGTAAAAGAGCGGCCGCCATCATAGGCAGAGCCGCATTCTTTGATCCCTGTATCTGAACCTGACCGGACAGAGGAATTTCTCCGTCAATCCAAATTTCTCCCACTGATTTAACTCCCGCAAATCCTGTTATCTTATTCTATGCAATCATGGAAATTTGGTTACAGTTTTGATTATAGTATCCTGTTATTCCAAAAGATTATAACGACTCACAGAAAGAGCCAGACCCATCTCACTCATTAAAAACAGTACCGATGTGCCTCCGTAGCTGATAAAGGGAAGGGTAATTCCCGTATTGGGGATCGTATTGGTGACCACCGCTATATTTAATATTACCTGTATCGCCATATGACCCATAATACCCGCACAGATCAATTCTCCCAGAAGATCCGGGGCATGGATCGCATTTACCATCAGGCGCCAGATCAGAAGGGCAAATAACAAAATCACCAGAGAAGCACCCACAAGTCCTGTCTCTTCACAGATAATGGAAAAAATCATATCATTTTGAGCCTCAGGAACAAACCCTAATTTCTGCAGACTGCTTCCCAGTCCTTTTCCAAAAATGCCGCCGCTTCCAATCGCATACAATCCCTGAATCGTTTGAAATCCTTTTTCATATTTTTCCGGTTCTCTCCAAATAGCAAGACGCTCCAGACGGTAACTTTCCATACTGAGAAAAATAGCCACAAATCCAATCCCTGCCGCTCCTACCCCTACAAATGGCAGGTACTTTGGATTGGCCACGAAAATAAGAATGACTCCAATCCCCAGAATAATTATGGCAGTACTTAAATTATTCGTTCCTACAAGTCCCACAATCGGCAGAAGAACACCCATGGTTTTCACCATAAACCAGAGACTGTCCGTTCTCTTTTTACTATCACTTATAAAATGTGCAAGCAAAATTACCACTGCAACCTTTGCAAATTCTGACGGCTGAAAAGACAGCGGTCCAAGGGACAGCCACCGTTTGGAACCATTGTACTCCTGTCCGAAAAACAAAACCGCCGTGGACAGCCCCAGAGAACACAGATAAAGCGGCAGTGCAAACCGGGCTATTACATGGTAATCCATCTGAGAAACGAAATACAACGCCATCAGACCTAACAGTGTAGCAAACAGCTGCTTTTTAAAATAATAAGCCGGATCGTGAAACTTCACCCTTCCGTTATATGTACTGGTACTGTATAAAAGCAGCAAACCGATAATCAAAAGCAGCACCACCAATACCAGAAGAGTGAAATCGATCCTGTCACGACGTTTTGAAAAAGATTGCGGCTTAGAAGTACTTGAATTCTTCACTGCAAAACTGCTCCGAAAGGTTTGATTTATCATATGCAATACAAACTACTCATATGATTCGAATAAAACTATATTTGTTCTACGATAAATAATCTGGACTGATAATCTCCCTGATAAATCTCCGGTGTCACGGGTCCGAATCCTGTATCTGAGATATCAAATCCCTTTTCCATCAATTCATCCCCATAATAAGTATAAGCATCTGCTGCCATACAGTACTCCGTATCCTTGATGCTGTATTCTGCATCCGCATCCAGACCAGCCAGTTTCAGCCAGCGATATCCTTCATTCATAGGCTGCAGCATACGGTAGTATCCCACCAGCGCTTTTTTCCGATCCGGCGAAACCACCATCCAGGCCGTCTCTGTCCCCTCAAAAGGACTGAGCAGACGATAAAAGGTTCCTTCCATAATCAACTGTTGCTGCTGTTTCATAAAAGTAATCTGTTCTTTAATCTGCTCATGTTCTTCCTTTGGAAGTTTGTTGAAATCCAGCTCATATCCAAAGGTTCCAAAGTATGCCACATCCGCTCTGGTTTTTATCGGTGTATTCCTGAACACCTGGTGGTTCGGCACCGCTGAAACATGACTTCCCATGGAACAGATCGGATAACAATAAGACGTTCCATACTGAATCTTCAATCTTTCCAGAGCATCTGTATCGTCCGATGTCCAGGCCTGGGGAGCATAGTAAAGCATTCCCGGATCAAATCTTGCTCCTCCGCTGGCACAGGATTCAAACAACACTTCCGGGAACTTGTCTGTCAGGCGCTGATACAGACTGTATATGCCTAAAATTTGCCGGTGCAGCACTTCCCCCTGAAATTCCTGATCCCGTCCCTGCGAATAACCATCTGTGATGCTTCGGTTCATATCCCATTTCACATATGATACTTTTCCGCTTGCCAGGATTTTTTCCATACTCTCCGCTATGTAGTCTACAACTTCCGGTTTTGAAAAATCCAGAACAAACTGATTTCTTCCGTGACAAGGAACTCTTCCCGGTGTTTTCAGCATATAATCCGGATGTGCCCGATAAAGCTCACTGTCCATACTGATCATCTCCGGCTCAAACCACAGACCAAACCGCATACCGAGCGATGTAATCTTATCTGCAATTCCTTCGATCCCATCCGGCAGCTTTCTCCGGTCTGCAAACCAGTCTCCCAGAGAGCTGGTCGCATCATCTCTATGTCCGAACCATCCATCATCCAATACAAATAATTCCACACCAAGATCTTTTGCCGTTTTCGCGATTGCCAGCAATTTTTCTTCATCAAAATCCATATAAGTAGCTTCCCAGTTATTTACCAGGATCGGTCTGGCTTTGTCTCTCCAGTAGCCTCTTGCCAGTCTTGTACGATACAGTTTGTGGAACACCTGGCTCATATAATTCATTCCCTGATTGCTGTATACCATCACCGCTTCCGGTGTCTGGAACTCTGTTCCATTTGTCAGATTCCACGCAAAACCTTCCGGATGAATCCCCATCATAAGTCTGGTCACATGATAATTATCTACTTCAACCTGTCCCAGGAAATTACCACTGTAGATCAGGCTGACTCCGATCACTTCACCGGAATTTTCTACTGTCTCCGGACGTTTCAGCATAAGAAACGGGTTAAACTGATGACTGCTGTGACCGCGCAGACTGTAGATACTCTGAATACCCACATGAAGCTTCTGTTTTTTTACATATCGTTCTCTTCCCCATGCACCGGCAAAATCCATCATCTCATAATCACTGTCCGCCAGATCCAGGTTCATACTCATTGCTTTTACCAACTTTAGATTTTTTTCACTTCTGCATACAAATCTGACATTTCTCACAAGTGCCGGATACTCTGCATACACGGTATAACTTAATATCATATCGGTATCCAATAAGGAATCTGTCAGTACAATTTCAAGAGTCTCTGCCTCTTTCTCATTTTCCACATAGGTACAGGGAAGTCCTTTCAAAACAGGTTTCCCATCATAAATTCTATGTGAAACATATTTGAAATCACTGGCTCTGCTGCCATCCGGACTCTGAATTTCGCAGGCCATATACCGAAGATCTCCATTACCGTACACCGGATATTCCTGTTTGATATCATCCATGGAAAAAATAGAATTTCCCTCAAATACACATGGTGCCATATCTCTTCTTGACAACAGCAGCATACGGTCAAAATCTTCTCTGTCTCTCAGCCTTTTTCCATAATACAGCTGACCCGGCTGCTGATTTTTCAATATACAGAAAATATAACTGAACTCATCTCCCCAAATATGAAAAACGCCTGTTTTCTCATGAAATTTTATCGCCATGCCTGTCACCTACTCAGTTTTATTTCTTCATCTGCTTTATACTTGGGAAATTCCTTCCAGAAAGTATCGCAGCACGCTTTTTCAAATATCTCAAACTCCTCCTTCTGTCCAAAAGCTTCCGGTACGACAGAAGAAATTTTCCAGATTTCGTTACCTATTTTTTCCACCAGCTGGTTTGGTTTCATCTTCATCAGTCCAATCAGCTGTGTACTGTATTTACTGTCAGTTTTGCAAAGACCAATATAAAATTTTACACCGTGACACAATTCATCATACAGTACTTCCGCTCCTGCCTGCCCATACTCTTTTGCAAGTTCAAATCCAAAATCCTGTTTTGCGTTCTCCAGGTCGTTCAGCTGCTGTTTTTTCAGCCACCAGGCTCCTGGCTTTTTCGATGTAAAATACATGTTCATCCAGGAACGAATAAAATAATCCACACCCTCCGGCATTTTGTCACGCTGTGCATACCGCAGTTCCCAGAACTTCATCCGAATCCGGTCTTTCTCATCAGCTTCTCCTGATTCCAGGCGCTCTTTCAGGATTGCCAGCCGTTCCTCTCTCTCCGTTGTATCATAATATTCCTTCGGCCAATTACTCCAGTCTCTCATATTTTTTCCTTTCTATATTTTTCAATAATAAACCTCTTCCAGACACAGCCCTGACGCAGGTGCCGTAACTCCTGCCTTCCGTCGATCCAGCGCCTCCAGAAGCTGCGGCATACTATCTGCCGGACGCTTGTGAAGTCCGATCTCAATCAATGTTCCTGTTAGGATCCTGACCATGTACTGTAAAAAGCCATTGCCCCGATATACAATCTTTACTTCATGCGCGCTTTCTTCAATCCGAATCTCTTCAATTGTCCGCACCGTTGATTTTTTCATCCGGGAATTTCCGCAGAAAGATTTAAAATCGTGAGTTCCCAGTAAATCCTGCGTTGCTCTTTTCATTGCTTCCACATCCAGTTCTTCTCCCAACGGATATCTGTATTTTCTGTCAAATACTGATTTATAACTGTCGGTACCGATCCGGTAGGAATAGCATTTTCCAGTCGCCCACAGACGTGCATGGAATCTTTCCGGTACTCTCTCCACCTTCACAATACCAATATCATCCGGCAGATATTGATTCAGATATTCCTGAATCTCTTCATTACTCCATCGGGGTTCCAGATGCACACTTGCCACCTGTCCCTTTGCATGGACTCCCCCATCTGTTCTTCCTGCACCGTCAATCTGTATCTCTTTTCCGGTCATTCTGGACAATACATTTTCAATTTTTCCCTGAATGGTCTGTTCTGTAGTACTTTGACGCTGCCAACCCTCATAGCGAGTACCGTCATACTCAATCGTTAATTTATAATTCATCTCTTCTCTCTCTTTCTGTTATCAGACTATCACAAAACCACTAATTCCTCAAGATTTATTCCGCTGAACAACCTGTATAATACAAAAGAGAGTGCTGGATATCACCACACTCTCTTTCATAATTTCATTTTCTTTTGTTAATCTTCCTTCCAGTTCTTCACTGCATCAAATTCCGCCAGAATTTCCCTGGATGGCTCTTTTGTACAAAGACTGAAAATCACAATACACAAAACACTGATCACAAATCCAACCGCAAGAGAATACAGACCTGTAAATGTACCCAATGTCTGACCACCAATCAACGGAATGTAATCCCAGATAATAACGGTAAGGCCACCGGAAACGATACCTGCAACTGCACCGGAAAAATTGGTTCTTCTCCAGAACAGTGACATCAGTACGATCGGGCCAAAGGCAGCGCCCAAACCTGCCCATGCATTGGATACCAGTCCCATGATACTGTTATTTGGATTCCATGCAATGATAAATGCCAGTACAGATACTGCAATAACTGTAATTCTGCTTACTTTCAGCACTTTTTTCTCATCAGCTTCCTTGCTCAGAATTCCCTTAAAAATATCTTTTGAAACGGAAGACGCCGTTACCAGCAGCTGAGAATCCGCCGTAGACATAATTGCTGCCAAAATACCACACAGGAAAATTCCTCCGATAAATGGAAGATTCATATCCTGAGTAAACATTTTGGTGATCATTTCAATAAATACACTCTCAGTAGAAGCCGTTCCTTCTGTACCCAGAATCGTAGGATAAAGATAAGCACGTCCCACAATACCGATCACCACTGCTGCCGCCAGTGAAAGTGCTACCCAGATAATAGCAATGACCCTTGATTTTTTCAGTTCTTTCTGATTCTTTACTGCCATAAATCTTGTCAAAATATGCGGCATACCACAGTAACCAAGTCCCCATGCCAGCTGAGAAATAATTTCAACTGCTGTATAAGGTCTGTCACCATTGGAAAACAGGCTCAAATAACCGGAAGTACCGCCTGCTACCTGACTCTGATTTAATGCATCCGTAATGTTGCCCGGCCCTACCAGAGCATATGCGATAATCGGTACAATCAGAAGTCCCACCAGCATAAGAGTTCCCTGAATAAAGTCTGTTACACACACAGCCATAAATCCACCCATAAAAGTATAAGCAAGAATAACGGCAGCACCAATTGCCAAAGCCACATGATAATCCACTCCAAATACAGAGCTGAACAATTTTCCACCGGCAGAAAGTGCTGATGCGGTGTATACCAGGAAGAAAATCACGATAACAATGGATGAAACCAGAAGAAGTACTCTTTTCTTATCTCGGAAACGATTTTCAAAGTAAGCCGGCAGTGTCATAGAATTGTTTGCTTTTATCGTATAACGTCGAAGTCTGGACGAAATACATACCCAGTTAAACACCGTACCAAGAAACAGTCCGATCGCGATCCACGCCTGACCTGTTCCCAGCGCATAGATGGAACCAGGCAATCCCATCAGAAGCCATCCACTCATATCAGATGCCTGTGCTGACAATGCAGCCACCCAACCGCTCAGACCTCTGCCGCCCAGAAAATAATCCTCTGAATCGTTGGTATTCTTCATATAAATCGCTCCAATAATGACCATCAATGCAAGATACGCCACAAAAGCAATCAAAATTGCAATAACATCTCCACTACTCATTCCTTTTTCCCTCTCACCTTTCCTTTTTTACATATATTGTTATATTATCTCTGATAATGCGCTTTTTGTCAAATCTTTACTTTATATTTTTGCTAAGATATAATAATTTTAGATAAAACGTCATCCGGAGGTCATTTTTAATGAAAAAAGCTGTGTTTTTTGATGCAGACGGAACCATATGCGATATTCAGAAGGGAATTCCCGACAGTGCTGTCCGTGCTGTTCGCCAGCTGACAGACAATGGTCATATGGCTTTCCTGTGCACAGGCCGAAGCCGTGCCTTTGTTACCAGAGAACTGGAAGAAATCGGTTTTACCGGAATTATTGCCGCCTGCGGCTCTTATATAGAATATAAAGGGAATCGGGTATATAACCGTCAGATGACTGCAAAAACAGCAGAAGCGTCCGTTAAGATTCTGCGAAGCTGCGGTATGGTACCCGTTATGGAAGGGGCTGATTATATGTATTACGACAAAGAAGAATATGATGATTCTGTAGACTGGTATGCTTCTTTGATCACAAAAGCTCTGGGAAATCGCTGGAAACCGATTAAAGGCAATCTTTCATCTATGGAAATCAATAAAATCAGCGCAAAAATCCTTCCGGGAAGTGATCCCGATTCCGCATGCCGACAACTTACAGACTGGTATGATTCCATCCATCATGAAGGCTCTTTCGTCGGAACGACGATTGAATTTATTCCAAAAGGATTTTCCAAAGCCCTCGGGATCCAGGTTCTCTGCAAGGTCCTCCAGATTCCCTGGGAAGATACTGTCTGTTTTGGAGACAGCAACAATGATCTGGCTATGTTTCAATATGTTCACACAAAAGTCGCAATGGGAAATGCCAGCCAGCCGATCAAGGAACTGGCAGACTATATCACCAACGACATGTTTCATTACGGTATCCGCAACGGACTGGAACATCTTCAATTAATTTAGTTCATATAGGAAATACCATTTCATCAGCCAATTTACTTTTTGTTGCTATCTTGCCGCAATCGCTTCGATTTCAATCAGACCGCCTTTTGGCAGACGGGCAGCTTCCACGCAGGAACGTGCCGGTGCTTCATCCTTGAAATACTCTGCATATATCTGATTTACCACTGCAAAATCATCCATATTGTCAAGAAATACCATAGTACGAACCACATCTTTATAATCAAGTCCGGCAGCTTCCAGTACTGCTCCCAGATTTTTCAGTGCCTGATGGGTCTGAGCTTCAATGCCTTCCGGTAAAACTCCGGTCTCAGGAATCAGTCCCAGCTGGCCTGATGTAAAAACCAGATTTCCCGCTTCCACTGCATGTACATAAGGTCCTACCGCAGCCGGTGCTTTTTCAGCATGAATTGTTTTTTTCATAATCATTGTCCTCCTATTTCATTTCATACTTATACACTCGGGCAAATGCCCGGAATCAACGGATATGACCATTATAATTACTTATTCTGATTATTTCAACTGTTTTCCTTATTACTGTTCATTACTGTTCTTATTACTGTTCATTACTGTTCTTATGACTCTTTATGACATTTTAAATTATCATCTCTCCTCGATAGGCTGAAAGTCTATATGTTTTCCTACATACTTATAGGCAGGACGAATAATTTTACTTGCATTGATCAGTTCCTCCAGTCGGTGTGCACTCCAACCGGGCATACGTGCGATAGCAAAAATCGGTGTAAATAACTCCTGTGGAATATCCAGCATGGCATATACAAAACCGCTGTAGAAATCCACATTCGCACATACATTCTTAAATAGCTTTCTGTGTTCCATGATCAGACATCCGGCAAGACGCTCTACCAGTTCATAGAGGGCAAACTCTTCCATCCGCCCTTTTTCCTCCGCAAGCTCTTTTGCAAATTTTTTCAGAATCACTTCTCTGGGATCCGACAACGTATAAACCGCATGTCCCATACCATAGATTAGTCCTGAATGATCAAATGCTTCTTTATCCAAAATTTTTTGTAAATACGCTGTGACTTCTTCCTCATTGGTCCAGTCCGAAATGTGTGCCTTAATATCTGCAAACATATTTTGAACTTTCAGATTTGCACCGCCGTGACGGGGACCTTTCAGTGAACCGATGGATGCAGCAACCGAAGAATAGGTATCCGTACCCGAAGAGGTTACAACATGTGTAGTAAAGGTAGAGTTATTACCGCCGCCATGCTCCGCATGAAGGATCAATGCGATATCCAGAACTTTTGCTTCCAGTTCTGTATACTGACCGCTGGGACGCAGCATCAACAGAATATTTTCCGCAAGAGAAAGACCTTTCTGGGGATTCCGAATAAATAAAGTCTCATCTTTCCTGAAATGCCGGTAGGCATGATAGGAATATACTGCAATTAAAGGCAGCTTTGCGATCAGCCCCAGCGACTGGCGAAGTACATTGCCTGCGGAAATATCTTCCGGATTCGAGTCATATGTATACAGGGTCAGAATACATCTCTGCATAGAATTCATAATGTTTTCATTGGATGCTTTCATAACAACATCTCGTACAAAACGTCCACTGAGGCACTGCAGTTCAAACATAGTATTCAAAAATCTGTCCAGCTCCTGCTGCGTCGGCATTTTACCGAAAATAAGCAGATACACGGTTTCCTCAAAACCAAATTTTCTATCCTTTAATCCCGCCACAATATCATATACATTAATTCCCTGATAAAAGAGGGAGCCTTCTGCCGGTATTCTCCGTCCGTTCACCAGATCGTATGCACAGACATCAGAAATCTCTGTCAGTCCCGTTAGAACACCTTTTCCCGCAGAATCACGCAAACCACGCTTTACATCATATTCCAGATACAGATTCGGATCGATTCTGTGATTTTTCATCAACTCTTCTTCCAGATGATCCATATCCTGTTTAACATCGCCCAGATCACCCAGGTTCATCATTTCATCATCAGACATATATTTTCCTCCGTTTCTAAAAACTAGACCAAAGTGGGCAATCCCACTTTAACTCCTCACGCTCTCACTCATGGTGGCTTGTACACTTTGAACGCCGATGCTTTAGCAACCTTCCTCTGCACATCGTGTGCATCCCCCAGAGGGTTTTTGTATCAATCATAGGAAAGCTAAAGGTATTTCCTATGATTAATACAAAAAAACACCCATTGCGATACTTCATCGTAATCGGTGTCAGTGTTCAGATATCGAATTTAGTTCTATATTACACGATTATAACTAAAAACACAAGAATTTTTTTCATGATTTTACTATTTTCTCTATTGTGTCCTATATCAGGAAAGCATAAAATGAAGAAAATACTATGATTACAGTATCAAAAGTCCAAATCCATGACATGCTTGTATGTCAGTGGATGATGGATTTTAGACACGCCCCACAATGAGGATGAAGTGGAACGCAGCTCCATGAGAATCCGAATTGTGGGCAGGGTGCCGGATGTCAAATGGACATCCGTTTAGCACGGACCGAAGTGGAGCGGAGAAGTTGGAGCGGCTTGCAGCAAAACAATCCGTAATCACTTTTGACATCCTAATCATATTATTATTTTTATATAAACAGGAGGGGTTACTTATGAAACTTTCAAACTATTTCCAGGATCCTCATACTCTGCACATCGGAACAGAACCGATGAGATCCTACTATATTCCCAGTGCTTGCGAAGATGAAGCATGGCATGTCAATATGCTTACCACATCCCGTGCCATAAATCTGAACGGTGAATGGAAATTCAAGTTCTACGAAAGCTATCACCAGGTTCCGGAAAGCTGCACAGAAAAAGATGCCTGCATCTGCAGCTATGATACCATACCGGTTCCCAGCTGCTGGCAGATTCTGGGATATGACAAAAATCAGTATACCAATGTACGCTATCCGATTCCATTTGATCCACCGTATGTTCCAGATGAAAATCCGACCGGTGTGTATGTGAAAGAATTCATGATTACCGAAGAACAGGCCGGGCAAAAGCTATATCTGAATTTCGACGGTGTAGATTCCTGCTATTATGTATGGGTAAATGGTTCTTTTGTGGGATATAGCCAGATTTCCCATTCCGGCAGCGAATTTGATATCACCGAAAAGGTCTCTGCTGGTATGAACCGTCTGACAGTTCTTGCTTTGAAATGGTGTGACGGAACATATCTGGAAGATCAGGATAAACTTCGCTTTACTGGTATATTCCGGGATGTATATATTTTGATACGTCCCAAAAAACATATCCGCGATTACTTTGTGCATACACCGGTTAATGATACTTTTACAAAAGCCTGTATTGATGTAGATCTGCAGACAGAAGGAATGCCAACTGTAACCGGAAAGCTTTACACACCGGATGGCTCTTTTCTTTCAGAGGCTACTGTATCTGAAGGAAATCTTCATTTTGATGTAGAAAATCCCGTTCTCTGGAACGCTGAACACCCTGCACTTTATACCTTGATTCTTGTCACCGAAGGGGAAACAATCGCCCAGAGAGTAGGAATCCGTCGGATTGATATCAAGGAAAATGTTATCTATCTGAATGGTGTGAATTTTAAGATCAAAGGCACTAACCGTCACGACAGCAATCCTTTTACCGGATCCACAGTCACCAGAGAAAATCTCCTTCAGGATCTGAAACTTATGAAGGAACATAATATCAACGGAATTCGCACCAGCCATTATCCCAATGCTCCGTGGGCTACACAGATGTATGACCAATTTGGCTTTTATGTAATGGATGAGGCAGATCTGGAATCTCACGGCTGTGAATCACTATATGGCGGCGGACGTTCCCGTGCCATTATGGAAGAATGGCAGCCTGATGTGACCTACGGATTCCTGATGAAAGAACCTTCTTATGAAACTGCTGTAATTGACCGTATTCAGCATCTCGTATACAGGGACAAAAATTGTGCCAGTGTATTTTCCTGGTCCATGGGAAATGAAAGTGCCTACGGGCCAAATCTGGAAAAAGCGGCATCCTGGGTCAAATCTTACGATCCCGATCGTGTACTGAATTACGAGAACAGTATATGGCAGATGGTCGATACAGATTATGTCAATGATGTATCCAATCTGGATGTTTTTTCACGTATGTATGCACCCGTGGAATTCATTGACAAGTTCTGCAGTGCCCCCGGAAAAAAACCTTTTATCGAAGTCGAGTACTGTCATGCCATGGGAAACGGTCCCGGAGATCTGGAAGAATATTTTGAACGGTTATACAAGTATGACGGTTATATTGGAGGTTTTGTCTGGGAATGGTGTGATCACTCCGTATACATGGGCAAAACAAATGATGGAAAGGACAAATATTTTTACGGAGGAGATTGGGGAGAAGAACTCCACGACAGCAATTTCTGTATGGACGGACTGGTATACCCGGACCGCAGACCTCACTCAGGACTTCTGGAACATAAAAATGTTGCACGACCTGTACGTGCTTCCCTGATCGATGCGGCTTCCGGTCTGATCCAACTGGACAACAAACTGGATTATACCAATTTAAAAGACGGATTTATAATTTCTTATGATGTGGTAACAGATGGAAGAACAATAGTTTCGGGAATACTCAAAGACATTGATTGTCCTGCCAAAAGCAGTGTGCAGATCACTCTTCCTGTAGCGATTACTGCCACCGGAAACACTTTTATCGAACTACATTATCTACAGAAGGAAGCTGCTGCTCTCACTCCGGCTGGATTTGATGCCGGACATGATCAGCTGATAGTCTGTCAGAATATAGCTGCAGCTAAGATTCTGGTTGCCGAAGCATCCGGTTTTTCTTCTGAAACCATTGATGATACATATTCTACTTCCATCCAGATTACAGATTTTGAAAACGAACTTGTTATTTCGGGAAGCAGATTCCGTTATGTCTATGATAAATGGAAAGGCACTTTCAGTACTCTGGTAAAAAATCAGAAACACCTGATTGAAAAACCGATCGAACTGAATATCTGGCGCGCCCCTATGGACAATGACAGAAATATAAAAAAAGAGTGGAAAGCTGCCGGCTATGACCGGGCAAGAACAAAAGTATACCATACAGAATGGAAATATGAGAGAGAAAACCTTACGATTACTTCTGAGTTTTCTCTGGCAGCAGCATATCTGCAGAAAATTCTGGAAGGCGAAATCATATGGACAATCACCCCTTGTGGAAAAATCATAGTATCTGTAAATGCAGAACGAAAAACGCTCCATCCGAGAATGCTGAATCATCCACTGGATCCAATGCCCTTCCTGCCTCGCTTCGGACTGCGACTGTTTCTTCCGAAAGCTTATAACAGAGTAACGTATTTCGGATATGGACCACAGGAAAGCTACATTGACAAGCATCGTGGCTCTACACTGGGCCTTTTTAAAGCGGATATTACGTCTCTCCATGAAGATTATCTCCGTCCACAGGAAAACGGAAGTCACTGGGGATGTACCGGACTATCCCTCGCTTCCTCCGATGGCAGAAATCTTCTGGTGTCCGGACAGGAGTTCAGTTTCAATGCTTCCTGCTACACCCAAGAAGAACTGGAAACAAAAGCACATAGTTTTGAACTGGAGGAATCACCCTACACCGTATTGTGTCTGGACGGCTACATGTCCGGCTGCGGTTCCAACAGCTGCGGTCCTGAACTGTTCGAAAAATATCGGGTCAATGAGAAAGAACTCCATATGACGTTTACACTGGAGCTCTGATTTGTAATATAAAAACAAAGTGTGCCAGCTCCTCACTCATGAAGGGCTTGCACACTTTAAACCTTGGCAACGTCGTCAAAAAAATAATTCTCCGGCATTTCCGCCTCAAACTCCAGCACTTCTCCGGTCAGTGGCTGCAAAAGCCTCACTTTCCATGCATGAAGACAGGTGCTGGATGTTGTTTTTCCTTCTGAACACCGGCTTTCCTTTTCACATGTTTTTCCATATAAAGGATCACCACAGAGAGGATGTCCGATTCCCGCCATATGTACCCGGATCTGATGGGTCCTGCCGGTACTCAGTGTCAGCGATACAAGAGATTTGCCTTTCCGGCTTTCCAGCACCCGGTAATAGGTAATCGCTCTTTTCCCATCCGAAGTAATCTGCATCTTCAGTCTGTCATTCGGATCCGGACCAATGGATTCCTGTATCTCATAGGTAACGCCATCTGCAGGAAGTTCTCCACAGACCACTGCAAGATATGTTTTTTGAAATAGTTTCTGTTCCCGCTGTCTCTGTAAACTGGATGCTGCCAGCTTATTCTTGGCAAATACTATGATTCCGGATGTATCTTTATCCAGACGTCCTACGGGACGAATGGTGTGTTCTTCTCCTTTTCTCCGGAAATAGGCGACCGCCCGATTGGCCAGCGTATCATCATAATGAACGCCCTGCGGATGGGTAACCAGCCCTGTCGGTTTGTCCACCACCAACAGATCTTCATCCTCGTATAGGATGTTAAGTTCTGCCGCCATACCCTCAAGATGGGCAGAGGTTTCACTTTTTTCTTCCACACATACGCAGATTTTGTCACCGGGAAATACCTCTTCTGTCACACGGCACTGAATGCCGTTTTTCAAAATCCCGTCCGGGCAAAATTTTGCCCGGCTGATCTGACGTTTCGTAAGACCTGCCTGCTTTCGCAGAATCTGCTCCACCGTCAGACCTGTAGGATCGCTATTTTCATTCTGTATGACCTGTATGGTCAGATATCGTTCCATTTAATCATCCTGCTCGTCTTCCTCTTCATCCGGAAGAGCATACACATACTCCTTGAACATACGACCTCTCTGCTCATAATTATCAAACTGTCCCCAGCTTGCACAAGCCGGTGAGAGAAGTACTGCATCCCCGGGGCGGGCCATATTGGCACAGATCTTCACTGCCTGTTCCAGATCTTCTGCCAGAATTGTATTTTTAAACCCACAGTTATGTGCCGCTTCCTGAATCTTTTCTCTGGTCTGTCCGATCAATACCAGATAACGCACTTTCCCGTCAAAGGACTGAATCCACTCTTCATAAGAAGACTGTTTATCATACCCTCCTCCGATCAGCATAGTAGGACGATCCATCGCCTGAATACCTTTGATGGCGGCGTCCGGGTTGGTTCCCTTGGAGTCATTATAATAAACAACTCCTTTTTTCTCCGTTACATATTCAATTCTATGTTCTACTGCCGTAAAGTTTTCCACACTCTTTCGAATACTTTCCACCGGAACACCCGCATAATATGCCATGGCTGCAGCTGCCATGGTATTTTCGTGATTGTGACGTCCCAGGATTTTCAGGCGATCCGTTGATGTGATCTTCATCTCTTTTTCTCTGTCTTTCAGGATAATATCCTTTCCGTCAAGATAGATACCTTCCGGAAGCTTCTGTAGACTGGAAAAATATACAACCTTTGCCGGAGCCTTCTCTCCGAACTCCCGCAGTGTCAGATCTTCATAATTCAGCACACATACCTGAGCTTTTGTCTGATTTTTGGTAATGGATTCTTTTACACGTATGTACTCTTCCATCGTATGATGGCGATTCAGATGATCCTCTGTGATATTCAGGACAGCGCTCACCAGCGGACAAAAATCCTGGATCGTCTCCAGCTGAAAACTGCTGATCTCCGCAACTGTCACGGTCTCTTCTTTCATCTCAAGAGCAACAGACGTATATGGAGTCCCGATATTGCCCACTACATACACGCTATCCAGATAATCACTCATAATCTTTCCCAGCATAGCTGTAGTCGTGGTCTTTCCATTCGTTCCGGTAATGGCAAGAACTTTCCCTTTTCCGGTCTGATAAGCCAGTTCCACTTCACCCCAGATCGTAATTCCCTGCTCTCTCAATTCATTCACAACCGGAAGATCGGTCGGAACTCCCGGACTCAATACTACCAGATCCAACCCTTCTCTTTCCTCTTTCGGAAGTTCTCCCAGGATAATTTTAACATCAGATCCATCTTTCAGTTTTTTTCTGATATCTTCCGGATTCTGATTTTCGTTGCCATCATACAGAATCGGCTTGGCACCTACTGCCTTCAGAAGGTCAGCTGCACCGATTCCGCTGATTCCCGCACCAAATACCAGTACATTTTTTTCATTCAATTCCATAATCGTATTCCTTTCTACATTGCCAGCAGGGCTATCATACACAAGATTGCCGTAATGATGGAGAACACTGCCACGATCCGCGTCTCGGACCATCCGCACAATTCAAAATGATGATGAATAGGCGCCATTTTAAAGAATCTTTTTCCGCCGGTTTTCTTAAAATATGTTACCTGAATGATGACAGAAGCCACTTCAATCAGGTAGATCATTCCCACAATAATAATGAACAGCGGCATCTGCAGCATATATGCAGCACCTGCCACAAATCCTCCCAAAGCAAGAGAACCGGTATCTCCCATAAATACTCTTGCCGGATATACATTGAACAGTAAAAATCCCATTAATGCACCAACAACAGCACAGGTAATCGGCTCAATCCCACTTTTTGTTCCCAAGGCAACGACAGAAAAGAAAGTGGCAACCATGATTGTCACACTGGAAGCCAGACCATCCAGACCATCCGTAAAGTTTACTCCATTGACAGTACCGATCACTGCTACAAACAAAAGCGGAACAGCCAGCCAGCCAATATTCCAGTAATAACCATCGGAAAACGGAACAAGTAGTGTCAGATCCACATCTGTAAACTTAATCAGGTAAAGCGCAAAAATTCCGGTTACAATAATCTGCCCTGCCATTTTCTGCATAGGGAGAAGACCGTCGGAACGTTTCAATACAACTTTCAGATAATCATCCAGAAATCCGATCAGACCAAAACCAAGCGTAAGGAACAAAATCGGAATGATTTTCGGGTATTTGCCTACGTAGAAAAGCGAAGTCACCGTAGTGGCAATCAAAAAGATCAGACCGCCCATGGTGGGAGTACCTGCCTTTGAAAGATGTGACTGCACTCCTTCTGTTCTCTCTGTCTGAGAAGCCTTCAGTTTTCTCAGGAAAGGAATAATCACGGGTCCCAGAACCGCACTGATCGCAAATGATATAATTACCGGTATCACAACATTATAATCCATAACTCACCTCGTACTTTGGAACAGAAAAATTCGGAATATCACCGCTCTTTTGCTGTTCTTATTTTATAATTTTACTCAATAAGTATAATACTTTTCTCTGGATTCATCAACCACTTTGCGATTTTTCAATTCCCAGATAAGGAAGTACATTGGAAAAGATATTTTTCATGACAGGCGCCGCAATTGTTCCTCCATAATACACTCCCTGTGGATTATAAATGATACAGATTCCAAGAATCACCGGTGCATCCGCTGGTGCAAATCCGAGAAATGACGAGATATATTTGTTTGCACTTCTTGGAAGTGTCTGGGAAGTGGCTGTCTTTCCTCCAATACGGTACCCTTCTACCTGGCCGTTCTTACCGCCTCCTTCTTTCACGACCATTTCCAGCGCATACCGCATCTGCTCCGAAGTTTCCTCCGATAGAATCCGTTCTCCCTTCCCGTAATCAAACGTTTTCAGCAGAACACCGTCACTATCCCGGACTTCTACAGCAAAATGCGGTGTTACTCGCTGACCCCCGTTAATCAGTGAAGAAACAGTAGCTGCGAGCTGGATCGGTGTGATCTGAAAGGACTGTCCAAAGGCCATCGTGGCAAGTTCCACCTGACCGATATTTTCTTTTTTATGCATAATCGTCCCAGCTTCTCCGGGAAGATCTATGCCGGTTTTCTCCAGAAGTCCGAACTTTTTAAAATATTTATAGTATTCGTCCACGCCCATGTGCAGCGCCACATCAATAAACACCGGATTACAGGAATTCTCAATTGCCTGAACAAAAGTTTCACTTCCATGTCCCGTTCTTTTTGCACAGTGAATTCTTCGATCCTCCACCACCCGGAAACCGGGACAACTGAACGTATCTTCCATTGTTACAGCACCTGACTCCAGTCCGGCAGAAGCCGTAATAATTTTAAAGGTTGAACCAGGTTCATAAGTATCATTGATACTGGGATTTCTCCACATGCGATTTAATTGTTCCTGCAGTTGGTCATTACTCAGTGTGGATACATCCGTGCCATTGTTCAGCTGAAACGGCTGATTCAGATCAAATTCCGGCACATTGACGCAGGCATAAATCTCCCCGTTCTGCGGATTCATTAAAATAATCGACACAGCATCCGCCTCTTTCTGTTCCATCACCCGTAAAGCCTCCTGTTGAGCATATTCCTGAATATTCCGATCAAGACTTGTCAACAGATCATATCCTGCTACCGGTTCTACTCTGCTTTCACCGATCCCATTCAGTTCCACTCCCCGGGCATCAGTAGTTGTCAGGATTTTTCCGTCAATTCCCTCCAAGACATCTTCATACTTTACTTCAAGACCAATGATTCCCTGATTATCTCCCCCTGTAAATCCCAGCACCCGGGAAGCCAGATCACCATAAGGATAATATCTTTTAAAATCCTCATCCACTTTGACGCCATCCAGTCCATATTCCCGGATCTTATCACCCACTTCTTTTTCCACATTCGTCTTCACTCGTTCGATAGAGGATACCTTTTCCACCCGTTTTCTTGCTTCTTCATCCGATATTCCCAGTTCTTTTACCAGCATGGCAACTACCTTTTCCGGCTCTTTGATCTGACTGTGAATGACAGAAATCGTACATACTGTTTTGTTTGCCGCAAGGACAGTACCGTTTTTGTCCAGAATCTTTCCTCTGGCTGCCTTAATATCCCTTTCTCTCTCATGAAGATCATCTGCTTTCTGAGCATAATAATCCGAACGAAACACCATCAGATATACCAATCGCCCAATCAGCCCCATTAATAGTAAAATACAACCAAAAAAGACAACAATCGTCTTTTTCTTATTATATGTCTTGTTTTTGCGCATAAAAATCCCTCACAAAAGCTTTCCCTAAAGTGTATGGGAGCTTTTGTGAGGTTATTCCTGTCAATTTCCGCTTTCCAGACCGGCTTCCTCATTGGTGATTCCGTCACTATCCTGCTTATTATCCAGTGTTAATTCCTCTTCATCCTCATCCGGTTCCGGCACATTTGGATCATCCGTTCCTTCTTTCGTATCTTCCGTTTTTTGACGGTTTTCCTGTTCTCTCTGTGTAATATAATTCTCCAATTCTTCCATTGCATTATTAACTGTTCCCGTCATTTCCTGATCCGGGAAAATATTCAGATAAGGAAGGATTTCTGTCATAACTCCTTTTGCAATATACTGTGCAAATTTACTGTCAGCCTGGTATTCGGCATTTGGTTCATCTACTACCACATACACTACCACCTGCGGATCATCCAGAGGCGCAAAGCCGATAAAAGATACAATATATTTCTTATCTTCTCTGTTTCCTTTCTGCGCTGTTCCTGTTTTTCCTCCCATGCTGTAACCGTCTACTTTGGCAGCGTTACCTGTTCCGCCTTTCTCCACAACAGATCCCATATAGGAACGAATCAACGCAGAAACATCTGAAGAAACCGTCTGCTTCATCACCACCGGTTCTATATTTTTCACCACGTTACTGTCCTCATCCAGAATTTTGCTGACCACATGAGGCTGATAATAATGCCCTCCATTGATGACCGAACAGATGGCAGCTATCTCCTGAATCATGGTACAGGTATATCCCTGTCCAAATGATGCACATGCAAGTTCAGTACTTCTGCTGGACAATTGATTTTCTGAATGGATCAGACCTGTCGCCTCGCCCGGAAGATCAATCCCTGTTACGGATCCAAAATTAAATATTTTCTGATATTCCAGAAATTCTTCCGGTCCCATTTCAGCAGCAATCTGCATCAATCCATCATTACAGGAATATTTTAAAAGATCTGACAATGTTTCTGTTCCATGCTCTCCAGGAAAAATGGAGCAACGTATTCTGGTATCCCCAAACATTTGATAACCATCACAGAAATATGTTTCATCAGATGAAATCGCTCCTGACTGAAGTGCTCCGGCAATTGTCAGCGGCTTTACGGTTGAACCAGGTTCAAATGCATCACTGATACAGTAGTTCTTCCAGATTCCATACAATTCATTCAGCATAGTCTCATCATCCATCGCCTTAATTTCTTCTTCTGTGAAGAAACTTTCCAGGTTTCTTGGATTATTCAGATCATAGGGATCGCTGCTGGCCATTGCCAGAATTTCTCCATTGTTCGGATCAGCAACGACTACGCCTACATTTTCAGCACCTTTTTCTCCTCTCGGACCATTGGCCATACCATCCATAAATTTCTGAATATACTTTTCCACAATCTGCTGAATTGTAACATCGATGGTTGAGACAACACTGTTTCCGTTTTTCGGCTCAATGATCGTTTGTTCCACATCCGCATCAGAATTAAAATATCCGTACTGCCGTCCATTAACGCCATTCAGCGTACTGGAATAATATCCTTCGATTCCCCAATCTGCTGAATTTCCCGAATAAGTAAATCCAATCAGATCACAGGCTGTAGAACCCATAGGATAAACTCTTCTGTAATCTTCCTCAAACCATACCCCTTTCACATTCTGGCGTTCCATTCTTTCTTCTTCTGAAAGTTTTTCTTTTGCTTCGTCAGAACTTATATCTGTATAGTCCTCAAATTCTTTTTTAACTGTGATCGACACATTTGTCTTCATAATCTGATACTGACTGGATTTTGTCTCTTCATTTTCCAGTTTTTCTCTGATGATATTTTCATCCAGACCCAGAATCTCGACCATGGCTTTGATGGTAGGTTCCACATAATCTTCTTTTGAGTTGACCACTTTACAATCGAGAATGATCTTATATACTTTTTCACTGGTAGAAAGTACCGTTCCATTTCTGTCCAGAATATCTCCCCGCTTAAATGGAATCACACGGCTCTCATACTTTTGCTGAGACTGACTGAGCACTTGCTTTTTATATTGATTTCCTTCACTTGCGTTAATGTACGTAATTCGTACGCATAAACCGACTAAAGCCAGTACGACCAGTCCAAACAGGCATACCAGCTTCTTTCGCATTTTACTATTTATTTTTCTTGTCAAAAGGGGATTCGCCCTTTTTCTTTTCTTTTTATTGCTCACGCAACCACCTATTCTGCATTTGGTACATTCCGATACTGACGTACATAACTGTTTCCGGCAGTATCAAATTTATATATCTGATCTTCATCCGGATATTTCATACCCAGACGATTCATCGCAACATTCTTAATATTTTCCAAATCCACGGATGCCAGAACACTGTTATATAAGGCATCATTGTCCGCTTTCAGTTCACTCAGCTCCGATTCTGTAACAGCAATCTCTTTTGTCAGCGTCGTGAGATCTGATTTCAGCTTCAGATATCTTACACACATAAACAATGCAGCAATTGAAATTACGGCCAAAAACATAACATACCCTCTGCTCATCCTCTTCGCTTTCGCACGATTTCTGGATGCTGTATGGCTGACCGTTCTTCTCTCCGGGACTTCCTGTGGTATGGCCTGTAATTCTCTTGCGGCATTTCCGTCATACAGATACCGCTCGTATTGATCCGATCTTGAATTTACCCTTCTTCTACCGTTACTGGCCATTTTGCATTTCTCCTTTACTTTCCGGAAACCTGCCTTTCAAACACACGCAGTTTGGCGCTTTGCGAACGGCTGTTTTCGGATAATTCTTCTTGCGATGGAAGGATTGGTTTACGGGTTACAACTCTGCCCTTGCTGACATTTCCACAGACACAGACCGGGAAATCCGATGGGCAGGTACATGGATTCTCATTTCTCCGAAAAATTGTTTTAACGATCCGGTCTTCCAGAGAATGAAAGGTAATCACACATATTCTCCCGCCATCACTAAGCAAGTCAATCATTCCGTCTAAAGAATCACGAAGCACATCCAACTCATGATTCAGTTCAATGCGAAGCGCCTGAAATGTACGTTTTGCAGGATGTCCGCCTGTTGCTCTGATCTTCATGGGGATTGCCCGTTTAATGATTTCAGTCAATTCACCTGTGGTATGAATCGGTGCCTCCTGCCTTGCCATACAGATATGTTTGGCAATGTTTTTGGCAAATTTATCCTCTCCATAATCACGGATGATTCTGTATAAATCATTTTCACTATAAGTATTCACAATATCTTCTGCGGTCTGTTCCTGTCTCAGATCCATCCGCATGTCGAGAGGTACATTCTCCCGATACGTAAATCCACGCTCCGCATTATCCAATTGATACGAAGATACTCCCAAATCCAGTACAATTCCATCTACGGAGGTGATTCCCCTCTTTTTTAACTCCGGGACCATGTTGCAATAGTTGCTGCGAATGATGATCGTCCGATCATTATACTCCCGCAGACGCTCACTGGCAGCAGCTATTGCCGCATCGTCCTGGTCTATTCCTATTAATCTCCCCGTGGCAGATAATAATTTGCATACTTCTGAGGCATGACCTGCCCCTCCCAATGTTCCGTCCACATAGATGCCATCCGGCTTAACATTCAGATTGTCAATGGTTTCTTCAAGCAACACAGATTTGTGTTTAAATTCCATATACTTCTCCTTTTCACCCGCATATTGCCGGCCAAGCCGCCGGACTAGATGACAATTCCCATCTCCTGCATACCCTCTGCAATCGCATCCATATCATCGTAGTCGTTATTTTCACTCCACTTCGCTTTACTCCAAACCTCAATCCGGTTTAGATTTCCAGTAAGTACCACATCTTTTTCCAGACCTGCAAATTCCCGCAGCGTTGCCGGTACGAGAATTCTCCCCTGCTTGTCCAGTTCGCACACCGTGGCTCCTGCAACGAAGAAACGTGAAAATTTCCTTGCATTTTTGTTGGTAAGTGGTAAAGCTTCCAGTTTCTTCTCAAAGATTTTCCATTCTTCCATGGGATAAATAGAAAGGCAGCCGTCTAAACCCTTAGTTACCACGAATTCTTCTCCCAATCCTTCGCGGAACTTAGACGGTATAATTAATCTGCCCTTAGCGTCAATTGAATGACTATACTCTCCCATGAACATAAGATTTACCCTCTTTGGAATAACCCCAGGACTACCTCCTGTATGGAACATCCGGTTCTCCCCAACCTTCTGCTCTGTGATGAATCAGGGATTACGCTGCCACACTTCCTCCCTTTGCCACCACTATTCTCCACTTTCTACCACTTATGCATTTATTCTAAACCAAACTCCAGAAGAATACAAGGGTAAATTTTGGTAAAAAAAAGAAGAAAGTAGGAATAATTTTCAAAAAACACAAATTATTCCACTTTCTTCTTTTTATAATACAATATCTTGTGTCAAGATGATTTCTTAAAAATTTATTACATCGAAGTTACATCCCGCTTCATACTTTTTCTATACATTGAAACGGAACAGGATCACATCTCCGTCACGTACAACATACTCTTTTCCTTCCATGCGAACCAGTCCTTTTTCTCTGGCACCTGCATAAGAACCGCAGTCCAGAAGATCCTGATAATTCACCACTTCTGCCTTGATAAATCCACGTTCAAAGTCTGTATGGATTTTTCCGGCTGCCTGCGGGGCTTTTGTCCCCACTTTAATCGTCCATGCTCTTGTTTCATCCTCTCCTGATGTGAGGAAACTCATCAATCCCAGGAGTTCATAACTGGCTTTTATAAGCTTTTCCAGACCGGATTCCTGAATTCCCAGATCTTCCAGAAATTCTTTCTTTTCATCATCTTCCAATTCAGCAATTTCCTGCTCAATCTGCGCACAGATCACAAATACACCACTGTTCTGTTCTTTTGCCAGTTCTCTCACTGCCTGAACATGAGGATTATTCTCTCCTTCATCTGCCAGATCATCCTCCGCAACATTTGCCGCGAAGATCACTGGTTTTCCGGTCAGCAGATTATACTCTGCAAACCATGCTTTTTCATCTTCATCCTCCACTTCCAGAGTAATAGCCGGTTTTCCGGCTTCCAGATGATCTTTAATTCTCTTCTGCAATTCCAGTTCTTTTGCCGCTGTCTTATCCATCCGTGCAGCTTTCGTGGTCTTGGCAATACGGCGCTCCAGAATCTCCAGATCAGAAAAGATCAGCTCAAGATTGATTGTTTCGATATCACGTACCGGATCAATGCTTCCATCCACATGAATCACATTAGAATCTTCAAAGCAGCGCACTACGTGAACGATTGCATCCACTTCACGGATATTGGCAAGAAACTGGTTTCCCAGACCCTCTCCTTTGGATGCTCCTTTTACCAGACCGGCAATATCTACGAACTCAATAACTGCCGGAGTTACTTTCTTTGAATGATAAAAATCTCCTAACAGTTTCAGTCTCTCGTCCGGGACCGGAACAATACCCACATTTGGGTCAATGGTACAAAAAGGATAATTAGCAGATTCTGCACCGGCTTTTGTCAGCGAATTAAAAAGAGTACTCTTTCCTACGTTCGGAAGACCTACGATACCTAATTTCATGATTTATATCTCCTTATATCTTTATAGTTATCTGTATCTCTTTACTTTGATGTTAACGTGGTTTACGGATTGCTGCATACGATGCATTTCCACAATCCTACAGAAACCATAGTTTATTATAATGTAGGAAACTTATAAAATCAATGTTTCTTTTTATACTCATACCCCGAATCTTCGTCTGACTGCCTCCACCAGATAATCCGCTGTTCCCTCTACACCGAAAATACTGCTGTCAATCATAATATCCTTATGATTTTTATCATCCGGCAGATACCCTGCATAATTGATATGATAAGAATCCCTTGCTTCATCTACTTCCACGATCATTTTTCTTGCCTCATTAATCTCAAGATGCAGATCATTGACGCAGTGCTGAACCCTGTCTTCATAAGGCGCATAAATATAGATGTTCATCACATTTTCCATATCACTTAAGATAAAATCCGAGCATCTTCCCACAATGATACAGGTCTCTTTTTCAGCCAGAAATTTGATGATTTTCCGCTGTGCCTCAAAAATCTTGTCCTGAGTAGAATCTGTACCCTTTCCCAGAGGGTATTTCATGCGTGAAAACGGATTGGCTACAATCTTTTTCGCACTCTCCTCGTTTTCATCCACTACAGATACCGGCAAATCCAGTTTTTTTGCCGCCTGATCTACGATATCTCTGTCATAATACTCGATACCCAGCTTTTCCGCCATCTTTTTTGCGATTGGTCTTCCCATACTTCCGAACTGTCTGGTCATTGTAATCACATATTTTCTTTTCCCCATGATATCCTCCATATTTGTAGATATCATTCAGTATACCTTATTTTCACAAATATTTCCAGTCACACTATTCATATGCCTATTGGCTATTCTTCATTCATATTGTCACTCTTTATTTTTGTTTTCCTCATTTTTTATCTCCGTGCCTATTCAAGTCAAAATCTGCCCTACTATCTTAATTCTCTGCGACAAAAAACGGGGTATGCATTTACACATACCCCGTTTTTATTACAACTTATAAATATACTTATTTCTGGTTGATTGCTGCCTGTGCTGCTGCCAGTCTTGCGATCGGTACACGGAACGGTGAGCAGGAAACATAATCCAGACCAAGACTGTTGCAGAATTCAACAGAGCTTGGATCTCCACCATGCTCGCCACAGATACCGAAGTGCAGTTTCTGGTTAACCGGTTTTCCTAATTTGATAGCCATTTCCATCAGTTTTCCAACACCATTCTGGTCAAGTTTTGCAAATGGATCATTTTCAAAAATCTTAGCATTATAGTATGCTTCAAGGAATTTTCCGGAATCATCACGAGAGAATCCGTATGTCATCTGAGTAAGGTCGTTGGTTCCGAAGCAGAAGAAGTCAGCTTCTTTAGCGATCTCATCAGCTGTCAGAGCTGCTCTCGGGATTTCGATCATAGTACCAACTTTGTACTTCAGATCGCTGCCTGCTGCTGCAATTTCAGCATCTGCTGTCTCAACAACGATATTCTTAACAAACTTGAACTCTTTGATATCGCCTACCAGCGGAATCATGATTTCAGGTTTAACATTCCATGTCGGATGAGCTACTTTTACATTGATAGCTGCACGGATAACAGCTTTTGTCTGCATCTTAGCAATTTCCGGATATGTAACTGCCAGACGGCATCCACGATGACCCATCATCGGGTTGAACTCATGGAGAGAATCAATGATTGCTTTGATCTGCTCAACAGTCTTTCCCTGAGCATCTGCAAGTTTCTTGATATCTTCTTCTTCTGTAGGAACGAACTCATGCAGAGGCGGATCCAGGAAACGGATTGTAACAGGATTTCCTTCCAGTGCTTCGTACAGTTTTTCGAAATCTCCCTGCTGTTCCGGAAGGATCTTCTCCAGTGCAGCTTCTCTTTCTTCTACTGTTTCAGAACAGATCATCTCACGGAATGCATCAATTCTGTTGCCTTCAAAGAACATATGCTCTGTACGGCAAAGACCGATACCTTCTGCTCCCAGTTCACGTGCTTTCTTAGCATCTGCAGGAGTATCAGCGTTTGTACGAACTTTCATAGTTCTGTATTTGTCTGCCCATGACATGATTCTTCCAAATTCACCTGCGATTGTTGCATCAACAGTAGGAATCAGACCGTCATAGATATTACCGGTAGAACCATCCAGAGAAATGAAATCTCCTTCATGATATTCTTTACCAGCCAGTGTAAATTTCTTGTTTGCTTCATCCATAGTGATATCGCCACATCCGGATACACAGCAGGTACCCATACCACGAGCAACTACAGCTGCGTGAGATGTCATACCACCACGAACTGTCAGGATACCCTGAGCGCTCTTCATACCTTCGATATCTTCCGGAGAGGTCTCAAGACGAACCAGAACAACTTTTTCTCCTCTTGCTGCCCATGCTTTTGCATCTTCTGCAGTAAATACGATCTTACCACAAGCAGCTCCCGGTGATGCTCCCAGAGCTTTTGCTACCGGAACAGCAGCTTTCAGAGCTGCAGCATTGAACTGTGGATGCAGCAGAGTATCAAGGTTACGAGGATCGATCATGGAAACTGCTTTCTCTTCAGAAATCATTCCTTCATCTACCAGGTCGCAGGCAATCTTCAGAGCAGCCTGAGCTGTTCTCTTACCATTACGTGTCTGCAGCATATACAGATGTTTGTCCTCAATTGTGAACTCCATATCCTGCATATCTCTGTAGTGATCTTCCAGTGTATGGCAGATACCTACAAACTGATGATAAACTTCCGGCATAACTTCTTTCAGCTGATCAATCTTCTGAGGTGTACGAACACCGGCAACAACGTCTTCACCCTGAGCGTTCATAAGGAACTCACCCATCAGGTGTTTCTCACCTGTAGCAGGATCACGGGTAAATGCAACACCTGTACCGGATGTCTCACCCATGTTACCAAATGCCATCATCTGAACGTTAACTGCGGTACCCCAGGAATAAGGGATATCGTTGTCACGACGATAAACGTTTGCACGCGGGTTGTCCCAGGAACGGAATACAGCTTTGATAGCTCCCATCAACTGTTCCTTTGGATCAGTTGGGAAATCAACGCCGATTTTTTCTTTGTATTCTGCCTTAAACTGGTTAGCCAGTTCTTTCAGGTCATCAGCAGTCAATTCAACGTCCTGTGTAACACCTTTAGCAGCTTTCATCTCATCGATCAGTTCTTCGAAGTATTTTTTACCTACTTCCATAACTACGTCGGAGTACATCTGGATAAATCTTCTGTAGCAATCCCATGCCCAACGTGGGTTACCGGATTTTGCTGCCAGTACTTCAACAACTTCTTCATTCAGACCAAGGTTCAGGATAGTATCCATCATACCTGGCATGGATGCTCTTGCACCGGAACGAACGGAAACCAGAAGCGGATTTTCTTTGTCACCGAATTTTTTACCGGTAACGACTTCCATCTTCTCGATTGCTTCCATGATCTGTGCCATAATTTCATCGTTGATTTGTCTTCCATCTTCATAGTACTGAGTACAAGCTTCCGTTGTGATAGTGAAACCCTGCGGTACAGGAAGACCCAGATTTGTCATCTCAGCAAGGTTGGCACCTTTACCGCCCAGAAGATTACGCATTCCGGCATTACCTTCTGTAAACATGTAAACCCATTTTGCCATTGTTTTACTTCCTCCTAAAAAGTATAATATTTCCAAATACTGATTGTCACAGGAAAAAGACAATCAATATTTCACTCGTGCACAAGGCACTTGTATATCATAATTGTAATAAAATTCACAGTCATAGTCAAGTATAATCCCCGAAAATTTAACCGATTTACCGAAAACTGTATATTATGTTGCAATACATTCTAACATTTCTCTGCAATTTAAGGTGCTGTATTTGCGCCGTATCTGATAAAAGTTAATATCCGTACGATACAATAATATCTATTTGCTGACAAAAGGACAGCCGGCTTCAATCCTTCAGCCGACTGTCCTTTTATCTAACTATATTTGTCGCTTTTACCACGTTTTTTATCTCTTTGCTGCTATTATTTGTTGTCCAGATTTAACACCAGATGTCTTGGAAGACCATTTACCATGATTGGCTGGTAATCTCCCTGAATCAATGGTTTTACATAATCAACAAAGTCTTTTGTCACATAGTTTCCTTCTTCATTCATCCACTCTCTCGGAACCAGCTTCTCTTCGTTTGCAATCCGATGTACATCGTAGATTCCTGCAGATGACATATACGGATCATCAGACTCACGATCAATAACAACCATGTTTCCATTGTATCCTTCATCAGCAGCTTTTACAGCAGCACCACCTACCATAAATGCCTCATCAATATCCACACGGGAAGCCATATGAGAAGCACTTCTCTGCAGTGTAGAGAATTCTACGCTTCTTGTCTTACAACCAATCTCTGCTCCCAGGAAAGCTGCCAGATATGCTGCTGTCCCCTGAAGCTGTTTGTGTCCGAATGCATCCACATAATCAGCACCACCGGACAGTTCACATACATAACGTCCGTCAGACAGCTTGATTCCTTCAGAAACAGCAACTACGATTGAGTTTTTCACTTTCAGCAGTTCTTTTATTTTTGCCAGGAAAGCATCAATATCGAAAGGAATCTCCGGAAGATAAATCAGATCCGGCCCTTCACACTCCTCTGTCTTAGCCAGAGCGGTAGCACCTGTCAGCCATCCTGCATTTCTTCCCATAACTTCCACGACTGTGATCATGTCTTTTTTGTATGTCAGTCCCAGAGCATCTCGAATGATCTCTTTTGTGGAAGCAGCAATGTATTTCGCTGCACTTCCGAAACCAGGTGTATGGTCTGTCAGTGCCAGGTCATTATCAATTGTTTTCGGAACACCCAGGAATTTCTGCTTATGTCCTTTTACGATTGCATAATCAGACAATTTCTTGATCGTATCCATGGAATCGTTTCCTCCGATATAGATAAAGGAATCAATCTCCAGTTTGTCAAGAATATCAAAAATTTTATCATAAATTTCCATATTCTCATGGATCTCCGGCAGTTTAAAACGGCAGGAACCAAGAAATGCAGATGGTGTCCTCTTCAGAAGCTCAATATCCAAATCGGAATGAATCTGAGTGGACATATCCACATAGCGCTCATCCAAAAGTCCCTGGATACCGTTAAGCATACCATATACCTTATCGAATCCACGCTCGATTGCATTTTTATAAACGCCAGCCAGACTGGAATTGATTACGGATGTGGGTCCGCCTGATTGTCCTACAATAATATTTCTCATTTTTGCCATAATTTTTTCTCCTCCTTGATAATATGATTAGGGTGTCAAAAGTGATTACGGATTGTGGGGTGTGTCATTAAGTCCATCATCCACTGACATGCAAGCATGTCATGGATTTGGACTTTTGACACTGTAATCATAATATAATTTCGTCATACGTTTTCAGGCTAATCGTCATTATAACAACTTTCCTATTTTTTTGCAATATTTTTTTGTATTTTATAACCATGATTTGTCCGAATTTTTCTTTTTTTTCTATTTTCCCGTACAATTGATTCGTGTTTTCACTTTTTCTTTTTGTCATTTTTATTGACGTTTTTCACAAAACAGAGTATGCTTTTTGTAACAGATACAAAGTATTTCAGACGATAATACCGATATAGGAATTATTGCCACAAAATTAAGCGAGGTTACCACATGAAAGAAACTATTTATACCATTCCCCTTAACGACGCTTTTAAAGCAGATGATGAATGTCCTTTCTGTTATCTGGAACGGGAAGCCGAGCAACACGCTCTGGAATTTATCCTTGGAAGCGGAGCTTCTTACATGGAAGATGATATCCGGATGGAAACCGACAAAATCGGCTTTTGCCGACACCATTATAAAATGATGTATGACTATGGAAACAGACTGGGAAGCGGATTGATCCTAAGCACTCATATGAAAAAGCTGAATCAGGAAATGACAGAACAGATGAAAGCTTTCACCAGCGGCAAATCTACTTTTATGGGACGAATGAAAAAAACGGAACTCAATCCGAATGCCCCTGAAACTTCTATCGGTCAATGGATCAGCCAGAAAGAACATAGCTGCTATGTATGCGATCATTTTCATTCTAACTATGTGCGTTATCTGGATACTTTCTTTTATATGTACAAGAACAGTCCTGAATTTGTAGAACTTTTTAAGAACAGTAAGGGCTTTTGCCTTCCTCACTTTAAAGATCTGGTAGAAGTTGGGGAGAAAAAACTGAATGATAAACAGAAAGCTGAGTTTTTCCCTGTCCTTTTTGAACTCATGAAAAAAAATATGAGACGGGTAGAAGAAGAAGTAACCTGGTTCTGTGACAAACAGGATTATATGAATCGGGATAAAGACTGGGGCAACTCCCGGGACAGCGTACAACGAGCCATGCAGAAATTAGGCGGAGGATACCCGGCAGATCCCGTCTTCAAAATTGATTACTGATTGTTCTTTTTGTATCGTGAGCGATAAATAAATGACAGGTCGGTAACTTACCACAAATGGTTGTGAGCGTTTTTAATCTCGTATTGCCAGTAAAGTACAGTGGCAGATAATATTATATCCTGCGTATCAATGTCATTGGGGAAGCGCGCCTGAAGATCCACTGTTTACGCAGACTTAGGCGCGACGGCTATCCGGAGCGTCTTAGTCGAAGTTAACAGTTAGCTGAGGGGAAGCGACCTGACATTGATATGCAGGATATAATATTATCTGCCTCACAACTTTTTATGTCATATACGAATTAAAATGTAAGCTTCTTAAAATGCAAGTTTCTCAGTCAGATATGCTTCCAGCTCTTCGATTTTAATTCTTTCCTGTTTCATTGTATCGCGGTCACGTACGGTTACTGCCCCATCGTTCTCGGAATCGAAATCGTAGGTTACGCAGTACGGAGTTCCGATCTCATCCTGACGGCGATATCTCTTACCGATATTGCCTCTGTCATCAAATTCGCAGTTCCAGTTTTTAGACAACATCGCAAATACTTTCTCTGCACCTTCATTCAGTTTCTTTGACAGTGGCAGCACACCTACTTTTACAGGCGCCACTGCCGGATGGAAATGCAGAACGGTACGAACATCGTTTTTCTCTGCATCCAGAACTTCTTCGTCATAAGCACTGCACAGGAAAGCAAGTACCATACGGTCAGCTCCCAGTGATGGCTCAATAACATACGGAATATATTTTTCTTTTGTCTCATCGTCAAAGTATGTCAGATCCTGACCGGATACATTCTGATGCTGTGTCAGGTCGTAATCGGTACGGTCTGCAATTCCCCAAAGCTCACCCCATCCAAACGGGAACAGGAATTCCACATCTGTAGTTGCTTTGCTGTAGAAAGAAAGCTCTTCTTTCTCATGATCACGGTAACGTACTTCCTCATCCTTCAGTCCCAGTTCATGCAGCCAGTTCAGGCAGAACTGTTTCCAGTATGCGAACCACTCCAGGTCTGTGTCCGGTTTGCAGAAGAACTCCAGTTCCATCTGCTCAAATTCTCTGGTACGGAAAGTAAAGTTACCCGGTGTGATTTCATTACGGAATGATTTACCAATCTGTCCAATACCGAACGGCAGTTTCTTTCTGGATGTTCTCTGAACATTTTTAAAGTTTACAAAGATACCCTGAGCAGTCTCAGGTCTCAGATATACTGTATTTTTAGCATCCTCAGTAACTCCCTGGAAGGTCTTGAACATCAGGTTGAACTGACGGATATCTGTAAAATTATGCTTACCACAGGTAGGACATGGAATCTGATGCTCTTCAATGAAATCTTTCATCTTTTCCTGGCTCCATGCATCAACACTCTCTTCCAGAACGATTCCCTTGTCCGCACAGAAGTCTTCGATTACCTTGTCCGCACGAAAACGCTCATGGCATTCTTTACAGTCCATCAGGGGATCGGAAAAACTTCCCAGATGACCGGAAGCTACCCATGTCTGCGGATTCATCAGGATTGCACAGTCAACTCCTACATTATATGGATTTTCCTGAATAAATTTTTTCCACCATGCTTTTTTTACATTGTTTTTCAGTTCTACACCAAGATTACCGTAATCCCATGTATTAGCCAGGCCACCGTAAATTTCGGATCCCGGATATACAAAACCTCTGGATTTTGCCAGTGCGATAATCTTTTCCATTGTTTTTTCCATAATTGATCTCCTTTATTCTAAAAGTATTGATACCTCATTTGGCACTGTATATCACATAGCCAAAAGCCTCTGTGGTCACCTGTGTATTTTCATATATAACATCAACATCCTGCTCCAGTTTAGCCTGTTTGTTATTCAGGATTTTCATATTATTACTTACATACAAAATCTTCCCCGGAACCTGAACATTAAGCGGCTCCCTGATGATGATCACCTGCTGATCTGTACAGCTGTCAGGAACTATCCCGGAAGCAATTTTATTTCCCTCAACATCCTGAAATGTCTCGGCAAATGTATAACCTTCTTCTTTTGCCTGCCCTACGTTACCCGCAAAAAAATCCACCTGATTGAATTCTCTGTATATATCATCCGATTCGTACTGAAGCAAGGCAGTTGCCACTCCTTCCTTCACCCGAATCTTCATGATTTTCACAGCTTCTTTTCCGATCTCCTCGTTATAGGTATCCGCAAGTTCTTTTATACTTGCCTCCAGTTCATCTGCATCATAGTTCTCTGATAAAAATTCCTCGATCAGCGCCTCTGTCACAATTCCTTCCTTATTTACTGTCACAGTGGATTCTTTTGCTCTTTCAATCCCACCACATCCTGTTAAACAGAAAAGAATCGCCAGAAACATGGCTGCACTGCGTCTTTTCATAAGCACTCCTTCACATTATACAATCTGAATACAGGTTTTTCAACCCTATTATTTTTCACTTTTAACTGCTCATGATTTCCAGGATCTCCAGACTTTTAAACTTACGATCCGTATTCCGATCCATGTATTGATCCATCCATACTGCCGTCTCTTTCTCTGCCTCAGGTGTCAATGCAAAAGTATACAATTTTTCCATCGGTGACGCAATAATAAACTGAAACGCATAAAGAGCCGTTGGTGATATTGGTTTTGCATCTTTTACTGTTTTTGAACAATTCGCACAGATGCACCCACTATACCGCTGCGATGTATGCGTTAGACTTTCATGATTTCCACAGATCACGCATTCAAACAGATTGGGATATTCCCCGTTGATCACCATGGCCTTCAATTGGAAAATCGTGCGGATCAGCCGGTCAGATATCCTGTCATTCAGCAGCGCTTTCATTGTTATGTACAGAAGATTCAGCATATCCGTCTCCCGATTTCCTTCTCTTCCATAATAATCAGCGATTTCCAGAAAATAAAACCCATAATAGACTCCCGGCTGTCTGGAAACCAGTTCCGTAAAATACTCTTTAATATTTGCCTGTCCCAGTGTATAGGCCGTGCGCCCCTCATATACCTGAAAACTTCCAAAAACAAAGGGATTGGCTATAGCCAGAAACGGACTGTTGCTCTTTCTCGCGCCTCTGGCAAACACCGTAATTTTCCCTCTTTCTCTGGTAAGAAGTACCATACGCTTGTCATAATCTCCCACCGGTGCTGTATTCAGCACCATTCCGGTGACTGTAATGGGTTCACTCATATATTATATCTCTTTCTTATCGTATCCGAAGTTTTTCATGAGAGTATCACTGTCTCTCCAGTCTTTTCTCACTTTTACCCAGATTTTCAGATTTACCTTTTCTTCCAGCATTTTTTCGATTTCAAATCGGGCATTACTGCCAATTTTTTTCAGCATAGTTCCCTGTTTTCCGATAATGATTCCTTTGTGGGAATCTCTTTCACAGATGATCGTTGCCTCAATATCCACAATATGCTGTCCTTTTCTCTCTCTCATTTTCTCGATGGTCACAGCAATGCCGTGAGGAATTTCCTCATCCAGTGCATGCAGTGCTTTTTCCCGAATCACTTCTGCAACGATCTGTCGCTGCGGTTGATCTGTCACGGTATCTTCATCATAAAACATAGGACCATACGTCATATATTTAAACAATGACTGGATGATGTCATCCGTATTCTGTCCCCGCAGAGCGGAAGCCGGTATGATTTCCGCAAAATCATATAACTTGCGATATGTGTCAATCACCTGCAGTACTTCTTCTTTTTTAATAGTATCAACCTTATTGATGACAAGGATCACAGGAAGATCGATTTTTTCCAACTGGTCCGCTATATGCTTTTCCCCTGCACCAATATAAGTAGTAGGTTCTACCAGCCACAGAACTACATCTACATCCCGCAGTGTCTGTTCTGCTACATTGACCATATATTCTCCCAGTTTATTTTTCGCTTTATGAATTCCCGGTGTATCCAGAAATACAATCTGCCCGTCCTCACAGGTATATACCGTCTGGATTCTGTTTCGGGTCGTCTGGGGCTTTTTGGAAGTGATTGCAATTTTCTGTCCGATCAAATGATTCATCAGTGTAGATTTTCCTACATTCGGTCGTCCGATAATCGCCACAAAACCCGATTTAAAATTATCTTTCATTTGCTTTACTCCCTATCATTTGCGTTTTTCTATAACCTTATGACCGATTTAATGCACCAACGGTTCTACATGTTTCAAAATTTTCTTATTTTTATCAATTGCAGATTCACTTCCCACCACACAGATATTTTCCTGTTCCAGAACAGCCTGGATCAAATCTGCCAGTGCACGAATATCTTCCGGCTGTGCATTCAGGATTTCATCTCTTTCTTTTTGAAGATCTTCCCGATCAAGATCGGCAAACCATGCATTCAGTGCAAGCGCTCCCTGGGCGGAAGGATTCATAGGTACATCCAACTCACTGATGGTGCCAATAATATACTTTGTCATCTCTCGTTCATCTGCTTCAAAATTCCGCAGATACTCCGGTGTCCCCCGAAATACATCCAACGTATTTTTCAGATGTGGATCACGGTAAGATACAAGGAAACTGTCCCCTGTTCTTCTGAAATTGCTCATACAGCCGTATGCGCCACCCTTTACGCGAAGATTCATCCAGAGATAATCATAACTCAGAATCACTTTTAATATCCTCAAAGCTCCGGTATATGCAAACCCGGCTTTTTTGAAATTTCCGCTTTCTGCCACATGCTGAACCTGCCCTGCAGTATAGAAGCCTTCATTTTTCTGTCCAAAATCATATCGTATTGAACCTTTCCTTACCGGATCACTGTACAGAAGCGGTAAAAGCCGGGCGATCTGTGCTTCCAGTCCCTGATAACCATCCTGATCCACAGTCACACTCACAAACAGATTTTCCTTCCGGAAGATTATATGCATCAATTCTTTGAGATTCTTTTTCAGTACCTCTTTCTCTTCTTCGAAATTCTGCTCCAGTTCCTCCAACAGACGAAAATAAGCAATTCCACTGATTCTGTCCTGAAAAGCAGAAGCCGGAGAATAGTAAGAAGTCGCACGCATCACTGCGGTAGAATGCCCGGCTTCTCCCAGGGAAGATTCCAGCCGTGCTTTCTGATGTGCAAGAATCTCATACAATCTCTTATCGTCATCAAACTTGGAAGTAAACAGGATCTCTCGGATCATATCAAACACGAAATCTTCTTTCGGTGTAAGATACTTGGCCTTCACGCCAAACATTCTCATACAGTCCTTATTGTTCTCTTTATGATTAAACACTTGTAGACCGCAGTTGATTCCGCCGCTTTCAGCATTGATTTCATGAAACAGTTCTCCATACGTATAATGAGCTGTATCCACATAGCCGAGTACTGCTTTTAAAATCCCCATATAGGAGATCAGTTCATCCGGAACTTTACTTGTATCAAATAATAATGTCAGATAACTGATCCCATTGGTATCCACATCATGCTGCAATACCGTTGTCCCATCGACCTTGTGAGGCGTATTATGAATTTCCACAGTCTCTTTTTTGATATCTGTGCGTTTCAGCATGGGGATTCTGGCTTTCGCCTCATCAGAATCCTCACTTTCCTGAAATTCCTTCAGTGCCTTTGTCTTTTTAACCATTTCCTCAAGCTGCAGATTTGTCAAAGTCTTTTTATATGCAGCAAGCTTTTCTTCCAGTCCCTTTTCTTCTTTGGAAGCCAAACCTTTTTTCGGAATGCCAATCACCACCGCTGTGTGTGGATTGTTAAGCAGATATTTGCGAATCAGTTCTTCAAAATATCCCTGTCCTGCTTTTTCCTTCAATGATTCAAACACACCCAGACGTTCCAGATGAATGAAAGGTTTCTCATCATCGTACAGCCAGCTGTCGAAAACGTCTATCCCATACATGAGTCCCTTCGGGAAAGAAGAATAATCTGCCTCTCTGAATCTGAATTCCAGATAATTAATTCCGGCTGCGATTGCTTTCGGATCTATCCCTTTCCGGACAATTTCTTCCAATGTTTCTTTTATAATCCGAAGGAACTCTTCTTTCTCTTCCTTTTCAGCATTTTTAGCTATAACAGAGAAAAACGGCTGATAAATTCCATCGCTGTAACCTCCGTCCACATCTTTTCCAATTCCCGCATCCAGCAGAGCCTGGCGAATCGGGGCGCCCGGTGCAGACAAAAGAACATAATCCAACACTTCAAAGGCTGTACATAGCTCCACATCCAGCCCATTACCGGTTACCATGCTAAAGGACAAATACGTAGCCTCATCTTCTGAAGCATTTTCCGAAACCGGATATTCAATCACATGTTCCACCGGTTTGACAAAAGGCTTCTGCAGCGGTATCTCCGACTCCACAAAAATCCTGTCAAACTTACTCAGATATTCCCTGTCCATCCATTCCAGTTTCTCAGCCATATCCATATTTCCATACAAATAGATGTAACTGTTAGATGGATGATAATATCTGCTGTGAAATGCCAGAAAGTTCTCATATGTCAGATCCGGTATTTTTTTCGGATCCCCGCCGGACTCGACTCCATACGGAGTATCCGGGAACAATACATTGAAAATTTCACGTTCCAGAATCTCTTCCGGGGAAGAAAATGCACCTTTCATTTCATTGTATACAACACCATTGTATTTGAGGGGGGCATCCACAGATTCCAGTTGATAACACCATCCCTCCTGGCGGAAAATTTCTTCTTTTTCGTAAATATTCGGATAAAATACGGCATCCAGATATACATGCATCAAATTCTGAAAATCCTGATCATTGCAGCTTGCTACCGGATACATCGTTTTATCCGGATAGGTCATGGCATTTAAAAACGTATTCAGAGAACCTTTCACCAATTCCACAAACGGATCCTTCAGCGGAAACTGCCGGGAACCGCACAAAACACTGTGTTCCAGAATATGAGCCACTCCGGTGCTGTCTGAAGGAGGAGTCCGGAATGCGATATTAAACACTTTATTCTCATCCTCATTTTTTAAAAGCATCACCCGGGCGCCACTTTTTTTATGTCTCAGTAAAAAACCTTCTGTATGAATGTCTTCAATCTGCTGATGTTGCAGCAGCTCATAAGCTTTACAATCTGTTATTTTCAAGAAATGACCTCCGTTTCTTTTTATCTAATATGCAGATTTCGAATGTTTTTAGAATTTCGAAAGTGCAAAGCACGAGAAATTCGTAGTCTCTTCTCATTTTTCGGCTAACTTATTTATAATATTTTAATAATGTTTCTATCTGCTCTTTTTTGAGAATCAGGTTGATTCCCTCCGGATTCAGTACATATCCCTGAACATCCTTGATCATGTGCGCCGGAAGCTGTTCAAATGCAATCTGAATGAGACGATGCTTCTGTTCTTTATTTTTATAATGTTTCATCAGTTCACCCGTATCTGAGAAAATCGGCTGGAACCGCTCTCCCTGCTTGTTCTGTACATAGAGAAGACGAATATTTTCCTGCCCTTTCTCATTCTTCTGAACATCTACAGGCATCAGATATTTGGATTTTACCAGATTCACAGACATTTCTTCTTCCAGTTCTTTCAGTGCTTCCTTATCCGGCTGTACCCCCGGCTTACGAAGTTCCTGCAGGAAATAAATAGATGAAAGCATCAGCTGTGGATTCAGAATCGGTCTCTGATTTTCCGGCAATTTCTCATAATCCGGGATTCTAACTACCTTTGTCAATTCCAGATTATGGCGCATATCCCCATCCTGAAATACAATTTCATTGATTCCCATAGCAAACAGGTTCATGTAAAACATCGGTGCCTCTGTTTTTTTCACCTTCACACCTATCAAAGGCATCTTCTTTTCTGTATAGCTTTTCGCAAATTCCTGAACTTTATCCTGATCCGTGAAAATCCATACTTGATCATTAAATGTTTCTTCATCGCAGGTAGCAAACGGCATTCTTGTCACTGCGGAATATACTACGTACATTTCTTCCAAATTCTGAAGTTTTCTTATAACAAATACCTGATCTACTGTCATTCTGTCTTACTAATCCTTTCTATCTTTTATTGTTCCGAAACAGCCAAAATCCATTCCTGCAGTTTCCGGACAAAATATTTTCTTATTTTCACTGGAATTTCAGTATATCACAAAAAACTCTCTCAGGAAAGTCCTGAGAGAGTTTAACCTGTATATATTTTGATGAGTTTCCCGACAAATGGAATGATACTGCGAATTTCTTCGTGCTTTACGCTCTCGAAATTCGTTCATCATATCTTGGAATAGCCATAGCCGTTTACAATCGCATCGATTTTCTTTCGAGCTCTGCAGTGCGGGCATTCACGTGTCGTATAACTACGATAATTCGGAACCTGCCTTGAAGTAAAAATTGCATTAACCGGTACCCCATTAATTTTAGAAACCGCACTGAAAATTGCACAGGCACCCTGCAGTTTACCTTCATAATAATTGACACAGTCAAAACAAGCCTGCAGTGAACCACCTGTTGTAGCTGACGCGGTCAAAATCAGAATATTTTTATTCTTGATCATAGGAACCATATTTTCCTGGAACATCAACTGACCATTAATATTTACTTCTGGAGACACTACGTAAACTGTCTCATGAGCATTCATAGACATAATCCCGGCATTCATCAATTCTTCTGCGAGATAAGCGCCAATCACTTCCGTTCCGTCCATGCAGATAATGGTATCCACGATGGTACTCAGTTCATAGTGACTTGCCAGAACTTTCGCTACAGCAGAAGCTTCTGATGCTCTGGTTCGGAGAGTTGCCATGTCAAAATAATGAGTGATGTGAGAGTGGGGTGTGGCAAAATGTCCCTCATACACTTTTAATGCAATCTTTCTATTCGCTTCCGAAAAAATCTTATGCATCCTGCTCTCCATAAATCTACCTCCTTACATCCTGTTTTACAGTCGTTCAACGCCCTTCGACTGTTTATATTTGATAGATTTATTATAACACTGCGATTCTTCGGAATAAAGTACTTTTTTCTGAATATTTCAAATTTATCTTTACCTTTTCTTTTTTAGTCTCTGCAAAACAATCTCCCTCGCCTTTATTACCGAATCTTTATTCATTGCTTTCACTCCCCGAAGCGGATAGGGAATTCCCAGAGTCTCGTATTTTTTTACTCCCATCGTATGATACGGAAGTATTTCAAGGCCAGCCAGATTACGATAAGACGCCAGCAAATCTCCAAGTTTTTCCAGTTGTTCCTTGCCGTCTGTCAGTCCAGGTACAATCACATGGCGCACGATCATGGGGATCCCGGCTTTTTCCAAAGCACGGGCAAACTCCAATACCGGCTCTTGTTTCTGCCCTGTCAGATTCAGATGTCCCTGCGGATCACTGTGTTTGAAATCTAAAAGAACCAGATTCAGACTTGAAAATAATTTTTCAAATTCTGCCTGCCTGCTTTTTCGATATACGATTCCCGAGGTATCAAGACAAGTATGGATTTTTCTTTTTCTTGCCTCAGAAAATAATTCTGTCAGAAACGTTAACTGGAGTAATGGTTCTCCCCCGGTAGCCGTGATTCCTCCATTCTGGTAAAAAACTTTATTATTCTCATATTGTTCCAGGATCTCTTCCACATCCATCTGCATCCCGGAACCAATTTCCCATGTGTCCGGATTGTGACAATACTGGCATCGCATGGGGCATCCCTGAAAAAATACTACCAGACGTATCCCGGGACCGTCAACAGTCCCAAAACTTTCCAGCGAATGGATTTGCCCTGTAAGTTTTTCTTTTTGTTCCATCTTTACATGCCGCCATGGAAGGTTCTGGAAATCACCTCATCCTGCTGTTCTTTTGTCAGTTTATTAAAATTAACTGCATATCCGGACACCCGGACCGTAAGCTGAGGATATTTTTCCGGATGCTCCTGTGCATCCAGAAGTGTTTCTTTCGTAAAGACATTGACATTTAAATGGTGTCCTCCCTTTTCTGCATACCCATCCAGCAAATGGACCAGATTATTAACCTGTGATTCACTTATCTTCATAATGTTTTTCCTCCTTTTCACAATAGGCACAATCGGCAGCCAGTTCAAATGCAGTGTCTCCAAAAACAACCGCGTCATCTTTCCCTAATGCCCCAGGTATAATAGAAAATGTATTGGATATCCCATCCTGTGCATCCATAAACGGCAGCTTTGACACAGAGCTCAGACTGGCTACCGCACCATGACTGTCTCTTCTGTGCATGGGATTTGCTCCCGGTGCAAAAGGTTCACCCGATTTTCTCCCATCCGGTGTAGAACCGGTCGCTTTACCATATACTACATTTGAAGTAATCGTAAGAATGGAAGTAGTTGGTATTCCACCCCGGTACGTATGGTTTTCTTTGATATAAGACATAAAACTGTGCACAATTTCATACGCAATTTCATCTACCCGATCATCATCATTTCCATATTTGGGGAAATCACCTTCCACCTGATAATCGACTGCGATTCCATCTTCATCTCTGATCGGCTTTACTTTTGCATATTTTATTGCAGACAATGTATCTGCCACAACGGACAAACCTGCAATTCCGGTTGCAAACCAACGAGTTACCTCCCTGTCGTGAAGAGCCATCTGAATTCTCTCATAACAATACTTGTCGTGCATATAATGTATGATATTCAATGTATTTACATAGACTCCCGCAAGCCATCTCATCATTGCATGAAATTTTTCCATCACTTCCTCATAATCGAGAGTTTCCGAAGTAATCGGCCGATATTTCGGTCCAACCTGTTTTTTGCTGATTTCATCCACACCGCCATTGATTGCATACAAAAGGCATTTCGCCAAATTCGCACGGGCTCCAAAAAACTGCATTTCTTTTCCTACTCGCATAGAAGAAACACAGCAGGCAATTGCGTAATCATCTCCATGGGTTACACGCATCAGGTCATCATTTTCATATTGAATCGATGATGATTCAATCGAGGTTCTGGCACAGAAGCGCTTAAATTTTTCCGGCAGTTTCACAGACCAGAGAACTGTAAGGTTCGGTTCCGGAGCACTTCCCAGATTTTTCAATGTATGCAGATACCGATAGGACATTTTTGTTACCAGAGAGCGTCCGTCAATTCCCATGCCACCGATAGATTCCGTAACCCAGGTGGGATCGCCGGAAAACAGTGCATTATATTCCGGTGTCCTTGCAAATTTCACAAGACGCAGTTTCATAATAAAGTGATCCACAAACTCCTGAATCTGTTTCTCTGTAAACACCCCGTTCTTCAAATCTCTCTCCGCATAAATATCCAAAAAAGTAGAAGTTCTGCCCAGAGACATTGCTGCCCCATTCTGCTCCTTGATCGCCGCCAGATATCCAAAATACAGCCACTGAATCGCTTCCTGTACATTGGCTGCCGGCCGAGAAATATCAAATCCATAAATCTGTCCCAGTTCTTTCAGTTCTTTTAATGCCTTAATCTGTTCCGAAAGTTCTTCTCTCTGTCTCGTCACCTCTGAATACATCACTGTCCTTGTGGTATCTTTCTGCCTTTCTTTGTCCTCCAACAGACGATCAACCCCATAAAGCGCTACTCTGCGGTAATCACCGATAATACGGCCACGCCCATATGCATCCGGCAGTCCTGTAATAATATGACTGGATCGGCATGCCCGCATCTCCGGTGTATAAGCATCAAACACTCCTTCATTATGTGTCTTTCTGTATTTGGTAAAAAATTCTACAATCTGCGGATCTACGTGATATCCGTTATCTTCGCATGCCTTTACTGCCATACGAATTCCACCATAAGGCTGCAGCGATCGCTTAAACGGCTGATCCGTCTGAAACCCGACGATTGTTTCTTTTTCACGGTCCAGGTATCCTGGTCCATGAGAAGTGATCGTGGAAATCACTTTTGTGTCCATATCAAGAACACCGCCTTTTTCCCGTTCTTCTTTTGATAGCTCCATAACCTGTTCCCAGAGCTTCTTTGTCCTGTCGGTTGCACCGGACAAAAAAGACTCATCGCCATCATAGGGAGTATAATTTTTCTGGATAAAATCTCTCACATCAATTTCTTTTTCCCAGATTCCTTTGACAAAACCTGTCCACTCCTGTCGCATCTAATGTCCTCCTGTCTTAAATTTTATTGTCCTTCCTATTAGCTTGCGAAAATGTACCCTAAATATGCACCATCTGCAAAAGCTTTTTATAATTCGTAAATGTCAGCCAGCACGATAAGGTTAGTCTATATTAACCCGGTGAGAAAATCAACCGGTAAATTCTGGGATTTATTACATAAAACCTTTTTTACATGCGAAAACCCCGGGAATTTTAAATTCCCGGGGTTAATATTATCTTTTCCTATAGAAAACTATGAATTACTCATCTTTTCCGTACAGAGTAACCAGTTTCTTCAGGTAAGCAAGTCTTGCTTTTGCTTCGCTCTCATTCTTAGCAAACAGTCTAGCAGCTTTTTCCGGATTAGAACGTTTCAGAGAATTGTAACGAACTTCTCCATCCAGGAATGCCTGGTAATCATCTGTAGGCTCTTTGGAATCCAGAGTGAACTTGTTCTCTGCTGCAGGATTGAAGCGGAAGTTGTGCCAATATCCACACTTAACTGCCAGTTCTTCCTCAGTCTGAGCTTTTGCCATACCTTTCTTGATACCATGGTTGATACATGGAGCATAAGCGATGATCAGGGATGGTCCCGGATAAGCTTCTGCTTCAGAGATTGCTTTAACAGTCTGGTTAAAGTCAGCACCCATGGAAATCTGAGCTACATATACGTAGCCATAGGACATAGCGATGGAAGCCATATCTTTCTTCTTGGTTTCTTTTCCACCTGCTGCGAACTGTGCAATTGCACCAGTAGGAGTAGATTTGGAGGACTGTCCACCTGTGTTGGAGTAAACTTCGGTATCGAATACCATTACGTTGATGTCTTTTCCACTTGCAAGAACGTGGTCAACACCGCCGAATCCGATATCGTAAGCCCATCCGTCACCACCGAAGATCCACTGGGATTTCTTAGCCAGGAAATCTTTGTTAGCAACGATATCTTTACAAATTTCGCATTCGCATCCTTCCAGAGCTGCAACCAGTTTATCTGTAGCAACACCGTTAGTAGCACCTACGCTATAAGTATCCAGCCATTCCTGACAAGCAGCTTTTACTTCTTCAGAAGCTTTGTCACTTGCAGCTACAGTTTCAACTTTAGCTTTCAGACCTTCACGGATTGCTTTCTGAGCCAGCAGCATACCATAACCGAACTCTGCATTATCCTCGAACAGAGAGTTGCCCCATGCAGGACCCTGTCCTTTAGCATTTACAGTGTATGGTGTGGACGGTGAGGAGTTACCCCAGATAGAAGAACATCCTGTTGCGTTTGCGATGTACATTCTGTCACCGAACAGCTGAGTGATCAATTTTGCGTATGGTGTCTCACCACAACCAGCACATGCGCCTGAGAACTCAAGCAGAGGCTGTTTGAACTGAGAACCTTTTACTGTATTCTCTTTGAATTTAGCGATAACATCTGCTTTCTCCGGCAGAGTTACTGCATAATCAAAGAACTTCTGGGATTCCAGATTTGCTTCCAGGTTTTCCATAGCAAGTGCTTTTGCACCTTTCTTACCAGGACAAACGTTTACACAGGAACCACATCCGGTACAATCCAAAGCGGATACTGCGATAGCAAATTTGTATTCTTTCATACCGGTCATTTCCAGAACTGCAGGAGCATTTGCTGCTTCTTCCTCTGTCATAGCAACCGGACGGATAACTGCGTGCGGACAAACATAGGAACAACGGTTACACTGAATACAGTTTTCCGGATTCCATACAGGAATATTAACTGCGATACCACGTTTCTCATATGCAGATGTTCCGGATGGTGTTGTACCATCAACATATGCAGAGAATGCAGATACAGGCAGGTTATTTCCTTCCTGAGCAGATACAGCAGACTGGATCGTGTTAACGAAGTCAACAGCATCTTTTCTTCCGCTTTCAGCTTTGATTACGGTCAGCCCTTCATCTTCAGCATCTTTCCAGCTTTCCGGAACCTGAACTTCAACAATCTGTTTTGCACCTTCATCGATAGCTGCCCAGTTCTTAGCAACTACGTCATCACCTTTACGTCCGTAAGTAGCTTTTGCAGCTGCTTTCATCAGTTCAATTGCCTGCTCTTCCGGAATGATATTTGCAAGTTTGAAGAATGCGGACTGAAGGATCGTGTTGATACGGGTTGGTCCCATACCGGTTTCAATACCAATCTTAACACCATCAATTACATAGAATTTGATGTTGTGGTTAGCGATGAATGCTTTTACCTGTCCTGGCAGATGTTTTTCCAGACCTTCCATATCCCATGGACAGTTCAGCAGGAATGTACCACCGTCTACCAGTTCCTGAACCATATTGTATTTTGTAACATAGGACGGATTGTGGCAGGCAACAAAGTTTGCTTTCTTGATCAGGTATGTGGATTTGATCGGTTTCTTTCCGAAACGCAGGTGGGACATTGTAACACCACCGGATTTCTTGGAGTCATAATCAAAGTATGCCTGAGCGTACATATCAGTATTGTCACCAATGATCTTGATGGAGTTCTTGTTAGCACCTACAGTACCGTCTGCACCCAGACCCCAGAACTTACAGTTGATAGTTCCTTCCGGAGTTGTAACCAGAGGAGCACCAATTTCCAGAGACAGGTTTGTAACATCATCCACGATACCAAGAGTGAATTTCTGTTTTGTTGTGTTTTCATATACAGCAACGATCTGTGCAGGAGTTGTATCTTTGGAGCCCAGACCATAACGACCTGTAAATACAGGAACATCATTGAATTTGGTTCCTTTCAGAGATGCAACAACATCCAGATACAGAGGCTCGCCAAGAGCACCCGGCTCTTTTGTTCTGTCAAGAACAGTAATCTGTTTTACAGACTCCGGAATTGCATCGATCAATGCCTGTGCACAGAATGGTCTGTACAGACGAACTTTAACAACGCCTACTTTCTTTCCTGCAGCCATCAGGTAATCAATTGTCTCTTCAATGGTATCATTCACAGAACCCATAGCCACGATCACGTGTTCTGCATCTGCTGCACCATAGTAGTTGAACAGTTTGTAATCTGTTCCAATCTTTTCATTTACTTTGTCCATGTATTCCTGTACGATAGCCGGCATAGCATCATAGTACGGGTTACATGCTTCTCTTGCCTGGAAGAAGATATCCGGGTTCTGAGCGGAACCTCTCTGGCATGGATGATTTGGATTCAGAGCGTTCTTACGGAACTCTGCGATTGCATCCATATCAGCCATATCTTTCAGATCTTCGTAATCCCATGTTTCAATCTTCTGGATCTCATGAGAAGTACGGAATCCGTCGAAGAAGTTGATAAATGGAATTTTTCCTTTAATTGCTGCAAGATGTGCTACAGGAGTAAGGTCCATAACTTCCTGTACGGAAGATTCACACAGCATTGCGCAACCTGTCTGACGACATGCATATACGTCGGAATGATCTCCGAAAATAGAAAGTGCGTGGCTTGCAAGAGCACGTGCGGATACATTGAATACACCCGGCAGCTGCTCACCAGCGATTTTGTAAAGGTTTGGAATCATCAGCAGAAGACCCTGAGAAGCTGTGTATGTAGTTGTCAGAGCGCCTGCTGCCAGAGAACCGTGAACTGCACCTGCAGCACCGGCTTCGGACTGCATCTCAGTTACCTGAACTTCCTGTCCGAAGATATTCTTTCTTCCCTGAGTTGCCCATTCATCTGTAGCTTCTGCCATAACAGATGATGGAGTAATTGGGTAAATGGCTGCTACGTCGGAATATGCATAGGATGCATGAGCGGCAGCATGATTACCATCCATGGTTTTCATTTTTCTTGCCATTTTTTGTTTCCTCCTTAATTTGAATTAAACATAATTTAACTCTTGTGAGTTATTATAACATGGTTTCCAAAACATGTCTATTTTTTGATTAAAAAACCTTTCATGTTTTTCGAAAAAAACAAAAAGAGAAGCAATTTGTCCTGTTTTTCAGTACAAATCGTTTCTCTTTTATTATGTTCCGACAAACTCTTATTTATTAACGATTGTTTTCATGGTTTCCCATTTATCTTCCATATCCTTCACAAGCTTCAGCTGTGTCCTTGTCCGGTCAAGATTCTGTCCTTCATAATGCGTTTTAAAATATACATCCCCCTCAAGATAATCTGTCAGAAACCGCATACCACATTCCAGAGTCATAATCTTTGCACCCATAGGCAGTGTCTCGACTTCCCGTTTTGTCAGACTTCCTCGGCATCCTTCCATAAATCCATCGAAATATGCCTCAAAAAGTTCCATACTGCAGGTCACTTTATCCAGATCTTTTTCATCTTCAGCAGCGGTACTCGCTCCAAAGCGGATCGCATCGCCAAAATCATGAGCTGCAAATCCCGGCATAACGGTGTCCAGATCGATCACACAGATTGCTTTTCCTGTCTCCCGGTCAAACAAAACATTGTTCAGTTTGGTATCGTTATGGGTTACCCGTAGAGGAACTTCCTTGTTTGCAAACAGTTTCCCAAAGAAATGGCAGTCCTGTTCTCTGTCCATTACAAAACGAATCTCCGGCTCCACTTCTTTCGCACGACCCATCACATCAGCTTCCACGGCTTTTTTAAACTTATCAAATCGATCCACCGTATTATGGAAATTTACAATTGTCTCATGCAGTTCCTCTGCCGGGAAATCTGCCAGGAGATACTGGAAATTACCAAAAGCATAACCGCTTCTGTTAAAATCCTCTGCACTTTCCGCAAGATCATAGCTTATAGTATCTACAATAAACGGATATACTCTCCAGCCTTCTCCATCCTCTTCTTTATAATAGGATTCTCCTGTTCTGGTTGGGATCACCTGTAATGTTTCTCTGTCCGGATCTCCTCCCTGAGCAACAATTTTCCCTTTCAGAAAACTTGTGACACGCATAATATTTTCCATTAATTCGTCTCTGTTTTTGAAAATTTCTCCATTCATACGCTGAAGAATATAAGCTTTTTCCTCTTCTCCCTGTTTTTCAATCAAACGAAACGTATCATTGATGTGACCGCTTCCGTAGGGTTCAACGGAAAGAATTTCTCCGTCAATCTGAAATTTCCCTGCTACTTCATACAAATTCTTTTTTGAAACAGTATTCATACTGATTAGTCCTCCCACAGTTTTTCCGGATATCTTCCTTCATCTTTCATTTTACGGATTGCATTAACAACTACCGGTTTGTCTTCTTTATAAGTTACCCCATACCATTTATCCAGAGATTTCAGCACCTGAACATCTGCTTTATTCTCTGCCAGAAGCTCTCCCACTACCGATGGAAGGAAATACTCGCCTTTCATCGGATTTTTCTCAAGTGCTTCTTCAAGAAATGCCGGGAATCGTTTTTCCAGTTCTTTCAAAAGACTTGCTGAGAATCCCCACATATTCATGGAAACTGTACTTCCCTGTGGAATCGTAACCCATGTTTTTCCGTCGTCTTCTGTATAAGCCGCACCTTCCGGCCGTTTCTCAATATGAGTACGTTCATTGATTCCGATCAGATAACCATTTTCATCTGTCACACACACGCCCCTTGCCACATGACCATTCTCTGTCAGTGTATTTTCCAGGACGTAGCCAACCATCGTGTAATGATATTTTTCATCGTCCTCATGCGTAGTGAGGAAATCATAAATCATCTGAAATGCATGACTTCCATAGTAATCATCCGCATTGATCACAGCGAACGGTGCATCCAGAGTGCCCAGACAACTGAGGACTGCATGGCCGGTTCCCCACGGTTTTACTCTTCCTTCCGGCACCTGAAAACCTTCCGGAAGATTCTGAATATCCTGGAACACATAAGACACTTTCATGATTTTGCTGATTCTGTCACCGATGCATTCTTTAAAATCCTTTTCATTTTCTTTCTTTATAATAAAGATTACTTCCTCAAATCCTGCTTTTTTTGCATCAAACAAAGAAAAATCCATAATAATATGCCCCTGCGGGTCAATCGGATCAATCTGTTTTAATCCACCGTAACGGCTTCCCATTCCTGCTGCCATAATAACTAATACTGGTTTTTTCATAATTTTGCTTCCACCCTTTCCATAATGATCAGCGGAAATCTCCGCTTCGTTTTCTATATAGTAACACGTTTTTTCCGCTTTGGATTTACACAATAATCAATTTTGTTTGCACAAAAATCTGTTTTTCCGTTATAATCAAAGTATCAAAGATTTCAGGAGGGTTATCCATGTCTTTTGAAAGCCTTATGCTCAAAGAAGAACTGAATATTTCAGAAATTATCACGATCCACTATTTTGAATATACCAGCACTTATCAATTTTCAGGTGAATCTCATGATTTCTGGGAATTTTTATGTGTTGACAAGGGAGAAGTGGTGGTTACGGCCGGCGATACTTCTCATGTTCTCACCCGGGGACAGATTATTTTTCATAAGCCCAACGAATTTCATAATGTCATGGCCAATGGACGGATTGCACCCAATCTTGTGGTCATTTCTTTTGTATGTAATTCTCCGTGCATGAAAAGATTTGAGAACCTTCTTACTGAAATCGGAGAAAAGGAACGTACAATCCTTGCAAATATTATTTATGAGGCCAAACAGAGTATCCTGACACCGCTGGATAATCCCTTCACGCAAAAAATGGACCGGCGGGAAAATGCTCCCTTTGCGTCCGAACAGCTGATCAAGCTCAATCTCGAGCTTCTTCTTATTACCATGATCCGGCAGATGGACAGCAGGCAGCGGCCTGCCCCCACAGTCAAATCGGTCCGTAAAAAGAACGATGCTCTTCTTTATGCCCGGGTCATTACTTATCTGGAGGAACACATAAGGGAAAAACTGACATTGGAGGAAATCTGTCATGCAACCATGGTAGGACGTGCCCAGCTGCTCAAATTATTTAAAGAAGAAAATGGATGTGGTGTCATTGATTACTTTTCTCATCTGAAAATTGAAACTGCCAAAAAAATGATCCGTGAGGAAAGTGGGAATTTTTCCCAGATATCTGATCATCTGGGATACTCTTCTATCCACTATTTTTCCAGACAATTTAAAAAGTTCACAGGAATGACGCCTTCTGAATATGCCTCTTCCATTAAAGCTTTATCGGACTGATTTATGAAAGATGTTTCGTCATTTCTGCGATGGTAAGAACTTTCTATTTTCTGTCTCGTGACAATTCCTACTTGCTTTTTACGTTTAAATAGGATAGTTTAAAAGTATGAATTATGTAGATGAGGAGGTTTTTCCATGAAGATTATTGTAACAAAAGATTACAATGACATGAGCAGAAAAGCAGCAAATATTATCTCTGCTCAGATTATTACGAAACCGAACTGTGTATTGGGACTTGCTACCGGTTCTACCCCTGTCGGCACATATGCCCAGCTGGTAGAATGGTACAAAAAAGGGGATCTGGATTTTTCTCAGGTTTCCACAGTAAATCTGGATGAATACCGGGGTCTGGATCATAGCAATGATCAAAGCTATTACTATTTTATGATGAACAACCTGTTCAAACATGTCAATATCGATCTTTCCAGAACCAATGTGCCGGATGGTACCAATCCGGATCCGGTAAAAGCATGTGAAGAGTACGAAGAAATTGTAAAAAGCTATGGTGGAGCCGACCTGCAGCTTCTCGGTCTCGGTCATAACGGCCATATCGGTTTCAATGAGCCTGCTGATGAATTTCCAAATTTCACACATTGTGTAGACCTTACAGAAAGTACAATCAAGGCTAATGCCCGCTTCTTTGAAAAAATTGAAGACGTTCCTACTCAAGCTTATACCATGGGTATCGGAACGATTATGAGAGCAAAGAGAATTCTTCTGATAGCCAGCGGAGCTGACAAGGCTGAAGCTGTAAAGAAAGCGCTTCAGGGTCCGGTTATGCCGCAGATGCCGGCTTCCATCCTGCAGCTGCACCCGGATGTTACTGTAGTTCTTGACGAGGCAGCTGCTTCTCTTCTGTAATCCACCAAAGGAGAATGTTCCATGTTTCATACCATTGATTTTGATTCCTGGAACCGTCGGGAAATCTTTGAACTGTTTGAAGGCTATCTTTATTGTATGACTGTAGAACTTGATATCACAGAATTTCTCTGTACACTGAACGAACAGCAGATCAAATTCTATCCTGCCATGTGTTATTGTATCGCCCAAACAGTCAATGGAAATCAGAATTATCGTTATGCAAAAATTAATGGAGAAATTGGATACTGGGATCGTGTACACCCTCACTATACACTGTTGAGGAAAAATACCGATCATCTGTTTACCCATCAGCGTACCTTTTATTCCGATGATTTTTCCAAATATTATCGGCATTTTCTGGAAGACAAAGAAAAAGCTGAGAACGGTGACAGCCTATATTATGACAAAAGCGGATCCATGGACAATGTTCATATCTCCACTATGCCAAATACAAGCTATACCGCACTCAGCTATTCAAAGCCTGCATCCTTTACTCATTACGGAACACCAAACACAAGCTTTATTCCCTTTGTAATGATTGGGAAATATTATGATTCCGGGCACTGTATGAAGCTTCCTGTTACAGTGGAATTTCATCATGCAGTCAATGACGGATATCATGCAGAACAGTTTTTTCACCTTCTTGAGGAAACCTGCAGGTCATTTCAGGGATGATCAATCCACATAGAAAAATGCCATATAGAACATAACTATACCAATCAGCAAAATCACTGCTCCCATCACAGAGCGAAGGGTTTTGCTGATTTTTTCATATTTGGAATCATACATCCATTTCTGTACCACACTGTAACTGGTTCCGGCTGCCACCAGAAGAATACTGTGTCCAACCGCAAACATAGCCAGAAGGAAAATTCCCCACAAAGTATTGCCTGACTGTGCCGCCATCGCAAGCAGTGCGATCATTACAGGTGTGGAACAATGGGAAGAGATTGCCCCGCTCAGCATTCCTGCCAGCAATGCTCCAAGGTATCCTCTCTTGCTCACTTTTGGACCGCAGTGACATTTTCCTCCATTTTCCTCACAATTCGTGGGATGTTCATGTTCATGCTCATGATGATGGCGATGATCATGACATTCACATCCATGCTCCGGATGCTCTTCTCCAGTTCCGTAATCATGCGGATGATTGGGAAACAGACGTATCACACCCCAAATCTGCAAAGCCATAAGAATCATAATGATTCCCAGAAATGCATACCACCAGGTACCGATTTCATGCATATAATGTCCGATGACCGAAGCAAGCGAACCAAAAACCAGGAAAGTAATAGAAAGGCCTGCTGCCATAGTAAGAGAAAGGCGACAAGCTTTCTTACTGTCTTTTTTTGCTGAACCCCCTATATATGCGATTACCATGGGGACGCTGGACAATGAGCATGGGGTAAACGAAGTAATAATGCCGGCCAACAATGATAATACCGGAGCAATCCAGATATATTTCTGTATCATGTGTGCCAGAGTGTTAAGTGTTTCAGTCATATCAAGTAACTCCTTTCATTTGAACATATGAGCGTTCTTTCATTTTGTCTGAAAACCATACAAGGGACATGAGCCGGATTTTTCTCCGGTCATGCCCCCTGTTTTTATCGTTTTCCTATTGTAATGATGTAGGTTTCAAAATTGATTGCAGAATGTTTAACTGCAAGCAGCTCCCACAATCCATTTTAATTATCTTCTTCCTGCATCAGATATACCTGACGTTTTCTTGCCATTTCATCGCTGGCCAGATACTCATCATAAGTGGTAATCTTATCGATCATAGAACCGTTTGGCATAATCTCCATAATACGGTTGGCAGTGGTTTCAACAAACTGATGGTCGTGGGATGCAAAAAGCAGCACACCCGGGAATTTGATCAGTCCATTATTCAGTGCAGTGATACTCTCCATATCCAGATGGTTGGTTGGTTCATCAAGAATCAGGATATTGGCACCGGAGATCATCATTTTCGACAGCAGACAGCGCACTTTTTCACCACCTGAAAGTACTTTCACTTTCTTGACACCGTCTTCTCCGGCAAACAACATTCTTCCAAGGAAGCCACGAACATAGGTAACATCCTTGATTTCAGAATACTGCGTCAGCCAGTCTGCGATCGTCAGATCATTATCAAATTCTTTGGTGCTGTCTTTCGGGAAGTAAGCCTGTGATGTGGTAACACCCCATTTGTAGTATCCCTCATCCGGTTCCATTTCACCAACCAGAATTTTGAACAGGGTAGTTTTTGCAAGTTCATTGCCTCCCACAAAAGCTACTTTATCTTCTCTTCCCAGAGTGAAAGTAATATTATCCAGTATTTTTACTCCATCAATAGTCTTTGAGAGATTTTCCACCATCAAAACTTCATTTCCGATCTCACGGTTTGGTCTGAAATCAATATACGGATATTTTCTGCTGGAAGGACGGATCTCCTCCAACTGAATCTTTTCCAGAGCTTTTTTACGGGAGGTAGCCTGTTTGGATTTGGAAGCATTGGCACTGAATCGGGAAATAAATTCCTGCAGCTCTTTGATCTTCTCTTCCTTTTTCTTATTTGCCTCACGCATCTGCTTTACCAAAAGCTGACTGGATTCAAACCAGAAATCGTAGTTTCCGGCATAAAGCTGAATCTTACCATAATCAATATCCGCTGTATGTGTACATACTTTATTGAGGAAATAACGGTCATGGGATACTACGATCACGGTGTTCTGGAAATTGATCAGGAACTCTTCCAGCCATGCGATCGCATCCAGATCCAAATGGTTGGTAGGCTCATCCAGAAGCAGAATATCCGGATTGCCAAACAGTGCCTGCGCAAGCAGTACTTTCACTTTTTCACTACCGTTCAAATCTGCCATCTGCGCATAATGCAGTTCTGTAGGAATACCCAGACCATTCAGAAGCTGTTCCGCATCAGACTCTGCATTCCATCCGTCCATCTCCGCAAACTCTGCTTCCAGTTCACTTGCACGGATTCCATCTTCATCCGTGAAATCCTCTTTTGCATAAATCTGTTCCTTTTCTTTCATAATCTCATACAGACGGGCATTTCCCATAATTACCGTATCCAGAACCGGATAGGCATCATACTTGAAATGATCCTGCTGCAGAAAAGAGAGGCGCTGACCCGGTGTGATAGTCACATCCCCGTGAGTTGTCTCCAGCTGTCCGGAAAGGATTTTCAAAAATGTGGATTTTCCTGCACCATTGGCACCGATCAGTCCATAACAGTTTCCTTCCGTAAATTTAATATTTACATCTTCAAATAAAGCTTTTTTTCCAATACGTAATGTTACATTATTTGCTGCAATCATGTCATCAATCCTTTTCTCTCTTGAAAATCATCGGTTGCTTTGTCCAATCCTTTCCTATTCTACAGGAAAATTTCAGTTTTGCAAGAGGGAAAATGTAATTTCTCTTTATTTTCTACGTATTTTTATCTGATGAAGCAATAAGCCCTTTGTTATCGTTTGATTTAAATCTTTTGGAAGCTGTTGTCACTCCCATATTTTTAATTGTCTCTAATTATTCTTGTAATATTTCATCAAAACATATCATTTTAAAGTATAAATATTCCAGTCGATCATGTTGTGAATGAATTGTTGATGCCATTGTAACTAATACCACCATTAATAATGCGGCTATCAAATTTCCAAAACTTCTCCTACTCATATTAAAATATTGATATATAGGAACACTTCCTATAATCATCACGGCAATAGCGACCATTAACCCCCAATAAGCTAAACGCAATGAAATGAAATTACCGAAATCATTTTGCATCAAGTGTTCAATACTGACCAATGTTTCTAGTCTATTTTCCTCTCTTTCTTCAGGCTTCATTCGTTCTAATAAATAATATCCTTCTTCAATGAAACATAATTAGCACTTTTATTAATTATATCTCCGAATTCCTCTCTTGCCAATTTACATATAATTTTTGTTGATGTTACTCCGTTTGGAGCAAATGGATTTTTCATTTGTACTACCTCATTCTGCATTTTAGCTCATTCAATAATTATCTTAATATATAATATAAACATATATTCCTTAAAACAAAGAAACTATTACAGACTCTTCACAATGAAATATGTATTTAGTTTATCAACTAACTCAAAAAGTCGTATCCTTGCGACACGACTTTTCTTGTATATATGTGATATCTTACGGCAGATTAATGCTTCCGCTGTATCCATTAGCAGCTTCTGAATATCCACTTGACGCCGTAACTATTACTGTTGCTTTTGTCCGATAAGTTCCACTACTCAAATTTGATGCTGTAACACTCTTAGCTGTACTTGAAGTATTTGTTGCATAGACGGTTGTCGATCCAACATCTTTCCATGTTGTACCTGATAACTTCTGAAGATAGAATGTAATTGTGATTTTGTTCATTACAGCGGCACAATGAACTTCCGCACGCATACTCACCTTACTGGAATTTACTTTTGCAATAGAAGTAATTACATTCATTAAATATAATGAATAAGGAGTAATCGACTCACCTGATCCATCAGTCATTTCAACTTCTTCTTCCACCAGATCATACCATTCTGTTGTCTCTGATTCTTCCGCATGTACAGAAACCATCTGCATAAATAGCATTATGAAAGATAAAACCAGTGCTATTATTTTTTTATTTTTCATAAATATTCCCCTTCCTAATAATAATCAATATTTTCAGCTATCTTCATACATTCTTCTTTTGATAGTAAGGCATCAACTGAAAGTACATCATTACTTTTTTTAACCTTAATCAACCAACTATTGTCCTGGATACCTTTGTAAATATTAATCTGTTCACCCAGTATTTCATTTCTGACTGTGATACTTTCCTTAATTTCTTCTTCTTCAAAAACTCCTGATGCAATATCATCTACCTGCTTTTGTTGAAATATATAAATATATTCATCTCCTCTAACAAGTTTAACATTTATTATTCTAAACCCTTTGACGTATGACGCAGATTCAACGAGAAATCTATCCGGTAAATAAGATAAATGAAACATAGGACATTTTATTTCTTCTCGAATTTGTTCACTAATATCCTCCAGATCATCCCCCGAATAATATATTATATTTTCATTTTCCTCTTCGATAAACTCGATTTCATTATTTGTTCCATACATCGTATGTTGTTTGTCACCTAATATAAAACTATTCTGAAATATCTCCAACAACCCTTCACCATTCACTTGCTCAACCGTGAAGTTACCAACAAGTAAAACAACCATTGCAGCAGTTACGATTCCTACAACTTTTAAAAGGCCCTTTCTTCTTTTTTCACGTTCTCTTTTATTTTTCTCTAATGTTTCACTTCGGTCCAGAAGTAACAATTTGCTCAAGCAATTTCAGAGACTGGTCAGTAAGACCGGCAGGGAAATCCATAAGCATCAAAACCTGATAGGCTTCTGCGTTTTGCTCGGCAACACGATTATACTCATAGATATTGTCATACTTACCCTGTAAGCAACGCTGAGTAACATTGGAAATATGGTCAGTCATAATTTTCAGTTTCTGCTCAATATCAGCAGGAGAGGACCAGATCTTTCCGTTAATTACCTCGCTCGTGCGGTCGTCAACGTCAACCAGACGAGTGAACATTGCAAAACTTTCACCCAGAGTAACCGGATCGATAAAGGTGAAGTTGAGTTTGCCAGGAGGAAGCATCATAAACAAACGCATTCCAAGATCACATGCGTTCTTAACAACATTAGAGCGGCCTTCTCCATTGAACTTGAACAAGTAATTGAATTCCGGGCCAAAGGAAGCACAGTAAGGAATACACAGCTTGTTGTCTCTATATAGGAAGAAGTAGTATCTATCCAAGAAAGCTTTGGTATAGTCACTCAATCCCAGAGTCGAAATATCATACTCTAATGTACTAATATGTACATTTCGGGGCATTTCTTTATAGCAATTATAATTCTCAAAGGAAGGCTCTAGCGAATATAAGCGGGAGTATTCCTCTGCAAATTCCTGTGGTGGGAATTGCTGACAAAATGTATCGACAAGCTTACTGAGACGCTGTTTCAGCACATCAGCACTAGAAGTGCTTACTTTTTCAGTTTCTGCAAAGCTTGCTTGTCTTTGCTTTGCGTATTTATCTGCAGTAGCAATCAGTGATTTAAGTGCAGATGTCCATTCAGAAGAAGCAACCTGATGTGAACTATTAGCAATTTCCGAATATCTTGTATGCAATGCTTCTCTGTTCTGAATAATAGAGCTGCGGAGTGTAATGATTTCCTGATTTATTAAAGCTTCTGCAGTACGACAGGTATTGTAGAAAGATGCACATGCACTCGCTGTTTCTCTTTTTTTAGAGCCTTTTAATACTTCATTCAGGTCATAGGCCATAGCAATAAAGTCGATCTTGCCCTGGATAATATCATCAATAGACATCGACATTTGCTGAGAAGAATTACCTTTATTGGCTTCGTAAACATCTTTATGAGTAATACTTTTTTCGGCACTGGAAACCAATGCAAGAGCTTCTTTACATTTCTGCAGTCTGGTAAAGGTATTGCTCTTATCCCTAATATCATAAGAAAGTACATTATCCATCTGTCTTTGGAAGTCAGTTACAATAGACTGTACCTTTGATGAATATTTTTTTGCCTGTTGCTCTGCGGAAGAACGAACTCGTCCCCATTCATCTTTCTCGCCTGCATCACGATCTCTGACAACACGGGATGCGACTTCAATCACGGAACGGCTGTCTTTATCAAAGACAATCAATTTCTTTAAGAAATCAACAAGTAATTTTGAAGTATATTCCATTTTTCACACCTCCCATTAATAGTTGTCATTAGGTAAGCCCCAGGTACTGTAATAATCATCTGTATCCACATCATCATCGTCATCATCAATAGGAGAGGCGGAGATAGTGCTGGGCTGCCAGTCTTGAGAAGAAATAGAAGTTTGAACATCTATTCCAAGGCCAATATTGTGTAGAATTTTGTTATAACAATCTTTTCCTAAAAGATTAGCTGCATCTAAGAAATCATAGGCTTCAACTGCACGAATTGCTTTTCTATGCCGATCTTCAATTCTGTCAATTTCATCAAGTGTCTGCTGGATTGTTGCTTCATAAGATCTCAAGGAGGAAATTTCAGCACTGATCAAACGAACCTGCTCATCACGTTTCTTCACAAGGTCATTAAAAGCGTGAACCCAAGGATGCTGTTTCTTCATGCTTTCCAGGGCCGCTTTAGCTTGTTCGGATTGCTGAAGAATATTTCCAATTTTAACTTGATATTTATGAAGAGCTTCTGCGGTGCATTCTTCAAGCCGATAAACTTCCGTTTTTGTCGAAGATGCAGCGAATACTGCCTTGTCAAGCGCTTCGCTATGTTCTTTAGAAAGCAAGCGACAATCCATTTCTAAGGTATACAGGGCATGTTCTGTTTCTTCAAGATCTGACCACAATGAGAATAATTTCTTTTTTCTCGAATCTGTTTCGCCTTGCATGGTTTTTTTAATCTGCAAAATATTGGTTTTCATTTTGCAGTTATATTCGTGATTTGAGATTTCTTCTTTAAGCGCTTTTCTTGCTGCAATCACCAAGTTCTGAATATCGAGATATATGCTATGCTCTGCTCCCGTGGAGAAGGTCAAAGCATTGCACAAATCTGCATCGTCTTCACAGTTAAATCCCTTTTCGATTAACTCAGCTGAGGATGTGCATTTATTTTTAGCCAAAAGACGAAGCAAAAAAATTCCGGCAAGATTAGGCATCCACTCAATTACTGTATGTGAAAGTGAAAGTGCTTCATCGAACCTTTTGCTTTCTACTAAAGATTCAACTTTGGAATATTCGGCTACTACATTCTCATGGATTTGAGGCATATCTACGTCGTCAAAACCCGTGGTATTGCCACAATGAAAGCACCTGTTTGCTTTATGAATGTATTTGCCGCATTTAGGACATTTTACGATTTTCATAATGAAGCACCACCTTTCTTAGATAATTCCTCAGCCAAAGAATCGACTTTTCCTTGCTTTTCAGCAACTCTTGTCAATTCGTTCATAATTTCAGTCATTTGAGTATTTGCTTTGTATGTAGTAGACACCAATGGTTTGTCTGCTGTTTTATTTCCAGAACAAGTGTTATTTACGTTCAGGGCTTTCTGCTTTACTTCTCCCGCCCATTTTACTCTTTGCTTGCGAGCTTCTTCGGAATTTGCGGCATTTCTTTTGGCAGTTTCAGCGTCACTTTCTTCTTTGGCTTTATAGATTCCATAGAAGAAGCCAACTACAGCACCACCAATAACGCAAATAAGTAGGAGACCCCACATTCCAGACCAATCAAAAACCATTGGTTTGTCGCAGTCACAAGTCAATATCGCACAGCCTACGTTAAGTAACTCAATGAAGAAGCCTGCGATAAATAGACACACAGCACCGATAGCACCGAAAGCTGCACCTTTAAGTGTGTTTAATATTGTTTTACCCATTACAATCCTCCCTTTTTTGTTTTTGAACTATTTGCTGGTTCAAATAATACCCTATTAAAACTATCCATATGAGAACGGATATACATTGGCTAAATGAGATGCCATATATAAGCCCCCTTCTAATGTCACCTCGTAAAAACTCAAGCAAAAATCTACCGGAACTATATATAGCTAAATATCTCAGCAATAGTTTTTTTGATCTCCATTCCTCGCTTTTTAGCAAGAACAAGAGATAGATAAATAATAAAAACTCAAATAATGCTTCAACAAGTTGAACCGGAAAACGCAAATTTTCATCAACATGGTTTTCGATTGTTGTTATGTAGTTTATCGACAATACACCTTG
>SFQZ01000046.1 GCA_004562915.1 bacterium | reverse complement strand
TCAAAGTAAGTGTTATATAGCTTGCCACCAAAGGCGAATGTATCGAGGAAAGTTGGATGGAGCAATTCATCCAGAAAGCATAAGTAATTGAATAACCGGCTACCGATCCGGAAGCTTGAAAAGTGGCAGAAAGCCCTATTTTAAGCCAAAAATCGGATATGTCTTCGTAGCTCAGCTGGATAGAGCACTCGCCTCCTAAGTGGTCGGAGGTCGTCCACCAAAATTGAATAAATAGCTTATAACAGTTGAATAAACTGCTATAATATACAAGTGTTCCAGTAGCTCAGTTGGATAGAGCATTCGCCTCGCCTCCTAAGGTGGCGTTACAACACTCACCTCTTAAAAACTTCATACAGGATTCAAGTTCGAGTTTCTTCGGGCTTAATCATAAATTTAGCCATGTCGCAATAGCTCAGTTGGATAGAGCACACGCCTCCTAAGGAGGAACCAAGGTTATCACTTCCTGAAAAAACTTTTGGGTTCAAATCTAGTTAAGAAGAGTAAAAATTGACACGAAGGTATTACCCTAAAAGGGGAGTGCTTTGATGTCACCAACATGAAAAGTAATAGTAATTAACAGCTTGAAAAAAGCTGATAATTAAATAAAGGTTGCCATTACCAAAAAGCCGGAAAACCGCGTGTTTTCAAGGGAAAATGGCATTTTGTCTCGTTAGTTAAATGGATATAACATGGTCCTCCTAAGACTAAATTATAGGTTCGATTCCTATACGAGACGGCCAGTCAAAAGCGTTCGATTGTTAGCAGAAATGCAAATAATGGGGCGCTTTTTTGATTAGAAAAATGCATGAAATTATTGCTTTGAGGATGATTTCCAGCTAACACAATGAAATAATTGTTAGCTGGCAGCTAATAAAAAACAGTATTTTGCAAACATATCGAATCAGGGATACTGCTAACATTTGGGGAAGTACTTGTTGTCACCACTGATTTAGGAATGTAAAATACAGTAGTTCAAAGGAAAAATCCTTTGCAGAATATAATTTGCAAACATATATTAGCTGAAACAATGGAGAAATATATTAGCTGTAGCTAATAGAAAACGAGATGCTCGTTTGGAACTGATTTCAAAAATAATCGGATCCAGACGAGCATTTTTTAGTCTGACCGAAGAAGGAGGAAATGATGACTGAAGTAACGAAAGAATTTATCCAGAAGAATGAAGATGAGAAGATCATTGAAATTGAGATTGAAAGACTTCGTTCATTTAAAAATCATCCTTTTCAAGTGAAAGATGATAATGAGATGCATTTATTAAAAGAAAGTATTGAGAAGTATGGAATTCTCACTCCGTTGATTGTCAGACCTGTGCCGGATGGAGTTTACGAGATTATAGCGGGACACAGAAGAAGACATGCTGCTGAGTTACTGGGATATCGAAAAGTACCGGTAATAATTCGTGTAATGAATGAAGATGAAGCTATTTTGAATATGGTAGATTCCAATCTGCACAGAGAAAAAATCAGTTTTAGTGAAAAGGCTTTTGCTTACAAAATGAAAAATGATGTACTGAAAAGAAAATCAGGTAGGAAAAAAGGCCAAATTGACCACAAAACAAAAAAGAAGAGAACAGTAGAGTTGATTAGTGAAGAATGCGGTGATAGTCCGAAGCAGGTACAACGGTATATTTCATTAACGCGGCTGATACCGGAGTTTTTACAGAAATTGGATGATGAATTGATATCTTTTAATCCGGCAGTTGAAATTTCAGCGTTGAAGAAAGAGGAGCAAAAACAATTGTTGGAAGCTATGGATTATGCTCAGGCCGTTCCATCTTTATCACAGGCACAACGAATTAAAAAGTTAAGTAAAGAAAACCAACTTACATTAGAGAAGATGCAGGAAATTATGAGTGAGATAAAAAAAGGTGAGATCACGAGAGTTGCTTTTACAAATGAGCAGCTTCACAAATATTTCCCAAGCAGATACACACCCGCCATGATGAAACGAGAAATTATAGCATTATTGAAAATCTGGCAGAATGAAAATTGGGAGAAATAAATGGAGGAAAACAGTATGTGTAAAGTTATTTCAGTAGCAAACCAGAAGGGCGGAGTTGCAAAAAGTACGACAACCCTAAATCTTGGAGTTGGATTAGTGAAACAGGGAAAGAGAGTTTTATTGATCGATGCGGATCCACAGGGAAGTTTAACTGCAAGTCTTGGATATGTAGAACCGGATGATATTGGAACTACACTTGCAACTATTATGATGAATATTATCAATGACGAGGAAATTGGAGAAGAAGAAGGAATTTTACATCATAAGGAACAGATCGATCTCCTACCGGCCAATATTGAGTTATCTGCTCTGGAAGTAACCATGAGTAATGTGATGAGCAGAGAGCGGATCATGAAGGAATATATTGATACGATGCGATCACGATACGATTATATTTTAATTGATTGTATGCCGAGTTTAGGCATGATGACCATCAATGCCTTAGTAGCTTCTGATACGGTTCTGATACCTGTACAAGCTGCATATCTGCCGGTTAAAGGACTTCAACAGTTGATCAGGACTATTTCTATGGTAAAGAAGAGATTGAACCGGAAGCTAACGATACATGGAATTCTTTTGACAATGGTGGATTTCCGTACTAATTACGCCAAAGATATTGCTTCCAGAGTGAGAGAAACTTATGGATCTAAGATTTCTATCTTTGAAAATGTCATTCCACTGTCAGTTAAGGTAGCTGAAGCAAGTGCGGAAGGAAAAAGTATTTATTGTCATTGTCCAAATGGAAAAGTATCTATGGCTTATGAAAATCTGACGCAGGAGGTTTTGGAAAATGAAAAGTAGAAGCGGAGAAAAAATCAAATTGACAAGCATTGATGAATTGCTGGGAGTAGTCAATGAAGAGTCTGCAATGGAAATAGAAATCAACAGAATACATGCGTTTAAAGATCATCCTTTCAAAGTATTGGATGATGAAAAGATGGCAGATTTAGTAGAGAGTGTAAAGACTTACGGGGTATTGACACCGGTTTTGTTACGGTCTGATGGCGAAAATGGATATGAGATGATCTCAGGTCATCGAAGGATGCACGCAGCAGCTATAGCTGGCTTGGCAACAATTCCTGCAATTGTAAGAGAATTATCCGATGATGATGCGGTCATTGCTATGGTAGATGCTAATATTCAACGCGAAGAGTTACTCCCGAGTGAAAAAGCATTTGCTTATAAGATGAAACTGGATGCGATGAAGAGACAAGCTGGAAGACCGTCTCAGAAGAATTCTGGTCAAAATGACCAGAATTTTGGAAAGGTATCACGTGATGTTTTGGCGGAAGAAGTTGGAGAAAGTTCAAAACAAATTCAGCGCTACATTCGCCTTACAGAATTGATTCCAGAATTATTGGATATGGTAGATGCAAAGAAGTTGAATTTTACCATTGCCGTTGATATTTCCTACATTGATAAGGAAATGCAGAAATGGATCTACGAGTATATCCGGGATACAGGATTTATCAAACCAAAGCAGATTACAGCTTTGAGAAAACAGTTGGAAGAAGGAACTGTGAATCAAGGATTTATGATCTCGATTTTCAATAGCTGCATAGCAGTAAAAGCACCGGAGAGAAAAGTGGTGTTATCAGGAAAGAAGCTCACAAAGTATTTTCCGGAAGATTATTCGGAAACGGATATGGAAAAGGTGATTGAGGCATTACTGGAACAATGGAAAAGAGAACAGGAATAAGGGTTGTCAAAATAAGACAACCCGAAGAAAGAAGAGATACAGAAGTTTAAAAAAAGGACTTCTATGAGAGAAAGGAAGGGAGGAAGATACATGGACAAAAAAATGAATTTTAAATATTTTTATGGAACAGAAGCAGACCAGTTTAGTTTTTACAGAATACCCAAAGCGTTATTTACCAATGACTGTTTTAAGGATCTTTCCTGTGATGCGAAGATCTTATACGGTTTGATGCTGGACAGAATGTCTTTATCCATTAAGAATCAGTGGTTTGATGAAGAAAATCGGGCATATATCTATTTTTCCATTGAAGATATCATGGAATTATTGAATTGTGGCAGAAATAAAGCGGTGAAATCTCTTCAGGAGCTGGATGATGAAAAAGGGATAGGTTTGATTGAAAAGCGCAGACAGGGCTTTGGAAAGGTTACGATCATCTATGTAAAATCATTTGTTCAGGAGGAATGTGAGGAACAGAAAAAAGAAAAATCAAAGATGGTGAAGTTTATAAATCAAACTTCTGTAGAGGAAGAAGAGACAGAAGAAGTTTACATTTCAAACTTCAAGAAGTCCCAAAAACAAACTTCAAGAAGTCCCGAAAATAAACTTCAAGAAGTTTACATTTCAAACTCTAATAATACTAATATTAACAATACTAATCTTAGTGAGAATAAATCTAATCATATCGTATCTGCAGATGGGATAGGATCCGAAGAGGATGAGATGGAAACGTTACATGCGTATCAATCTCTGATCAAAGACAATCTGGATTATGATTCTTTGTTAGTGAGTCATCCTCATGACAAAAATCAGATTGATGAAATCGTGGATCTGATCGTAGAGACTGTTATGTGTAAGAGTGATAAAGTACTGATTGCAAGCAACTGGTATTCAGGAGCCTTGGTAAGAGGAAAATTCATGAAGCTGGATTATTCCCATGTAGAGTATGTGCTGCATTGTCTGGAAGGAAATACGAGTAAAATCAAGAATATCAAGAAATATTTACTTGCGGCATTGTTCAATGCACCTTCAACAATCAGTGGATATTACCGGGCAGAAGTAAATCATGACATGCCGTGGCTGGCAAGATAGGAGGACAGATATGGGTATTTTAAAAGTGGCAGGAAAAGTGTTATTGATTCCATTGTGGTTTATCATTTCGATCATAGGTGCCGGAGTGAAGCTATTAGTACATATGGTGGCAATCGCAAAAAAGATATTGGGATTGGGAATTATGGCGTTGTTCATTGGAACAGTAATCTGTTATCAAGACTGGCTACAGGCAGCTTTTCTGGTTTGTATGGGAGGTGTTCTGATCTTTATCTTATTTGCTGGAGAATTTATAGATATTGTAATCGACTTACTTAGAGAAAAAATATGTACATTGATTTTAGGTTAAGAAAAGATGACAGTTAAAGTAGCCTTAGTGATTTCAGATAAAAATTATAGAGCCTCTCCTTCAGGGAAAGGCTCTATAAGAAAAGTCCAAACTGAGATTTGTTACAATTTCCACCAAATTGTCTTATCCCTAAAGTATTCAATAAAACCGTTTCTTTGCAAAACACGTTGAGAGGAAAAATTGTCTATTTCTGTTTCTGCAATAATATGTTTTACACTTGCTTGCTTTTTCCCCCATGTGCAAAATGCTTCAACAGCTTCTGTCATATACCCGAAATGTTCATGTTTTTTTCCCAAACCATACCCAATCTCAACTTCTCTATTCTCATTCGGGATATTTTTAAAATCAATCATACCAACTGCAATATTATCATCTTTTTTGACAATCAGCCAAAATGTCAGCCACAAATACACATCGCTATTTGCTTCGATTTTTAAACTCTGCTCATAAAGAATGTTTTTGAAAATCCCCTCTATTTTCTCGCCCTGATATGAACAGTTTAGCCTTTTCTCAAATTCCGGAATATTATCCACTAACATTTCAAGCTGTTCTTGTGTAAGAACGATGATTTTCAATCGTTTTGTTTCAATCACCATTCCCAAAAATCCCCTCTCAAATTCAAGTTTGTTACTCACCAGAAAATTTATAACAGTCTGGAAAAGTTGTTTGGTTTATTAACTTTTTAGCTTTACCAATATGTATTCCTCTCACAACAATAAACGGTAATGAATTTACTTCCTTTAATAGAATACCTGTTGATATTGACAATGCAAAAATTTTTTTCATTTCCATTAGAAATTTTAGCTTATCGTCAGGAATATTGATAATTGAGATATTTCCCCATTCAGCGGGTTTTTCTTCTAACATTTCACAACCATTTTCTATCCATAATACAAAGTTAAACCACTCATCCGGTTCAGCTGTACCTATTGCACCAGCATCAAGAAAACCACATACACAAGCATCTTTCTCAGCCTTGATAACCAATTCTCTATCACCATTATCATTTCCTATACTTAAATAATTCGGAGCATATTTTGCAAATTCATTTACCTTGTACATTTCAACAATACTATCCGTATCGTATAACACACATAAATTGAGAACCATTCCATTAGTTTCTCTTAAAAATTGCTTATATACTTCTGGAAGATCTCCTAAAATATTATTTTCAGAAAAGTTAATCTCATTTTCTGTTGCAGGAGAATTCTTTTGAAATGAAAAGACCTTACTTAAATCCACTTATAATACCCCCTCTACAACTCCAATTTGTCGTTTTCTTTCAGTATATCATAATTATAATCTTTCGGGCAGATAAAAGACTTTTATTTCTACGGAATTGTTTTCAAAATCCATTTCTACATAATAATCCCGGATGAAAATTGATCGGTAATAATCTTGTAAGGAATAAATATCAAGAGTTTTAAAATCGACCAAACACAGCGGGATTGGTTCTTTCTTTTCATTTTCATATTTCCAATATTCTAAGGAAGCAGCAACTTTATCAAGGCAACTTTGGCAGAGATGATCTGTTAGATTTCTTTTGTTTAATTTGTAGTTTTCCGGTAACGTGATATCTATCTCAGCCATTCTGCGGGAAACATCTCCATGAGAGGAATAGGTGATTTCGCCTGTGTTTCCGAAAAGGATATTTGAACCGGTTTTATTTGGTATTTCATTTCCGTTTTCATCATATGCTTTTAGTTGGAAATCTAAGACGTACCAGTCATTGAGGGAAATCAGTCCAACCGTATCAAATTTTCGATAATAGTCCATCATACTATAATCAGAACTTCCACATAAATAGCATGTAGAGATATCTTTCAGGCTTGATTGCAGATCGTCAAAGGTTATTTCTATCCGTTCTTTTGGGGCGTCTGCTTTCAGGGAATGTGTTAGAAAAATACCGTGATGTTGATGGATAGCATAACCGATGAGAAAGGATACAGCTAATAGGATGGTGTACCAGAATAAATCTTTTCTGATATGATAATATTTTTTTCTTTTTTCATGCATGATTGAATTCCTCCGTGAAAAAATATAGTGTACTTAAAATAAGTCCATTTAAAACATTCTACCATTATTTGTACTTAAAATGAACTTGAAATATGAACTTAATATGTACTTATAGAGATGGAGAGAATAATCATGGAGAAAGAGAAGCATTTAGGATTACGGATTGATGCTGAAACGCATAAAAAACTGAAAAGCCTGGCAGAATTTGAAGGGCGTTCGATCAATGGAGAAGTGTTATATTTAATACGTCAGGCAATCATAGAATTTGAAAATAAGCATGGAGAACTGAAATAAAAGAATCTTCACATATGGATACAAGAAAAGCCCGTTCGGTTGTATGGAACGGGCAAATTTTATTTGGCCAGGAAGTTGCTCTGTATTTCCAGCGGCATATTGTAGTTCTGACCACGCTTGATCAGACTGTATAACTTGAAGCTCATGAGTTCCGGACTGGAGTTTAAGCAGCTACAGAGCCCGAAATAGTTCAGATCTTCGTTCTTTGACAGGTCTGCGATTTCTTTATCATCCAGGATAAGATCTGCAGCGAAAAGGTTCGCTTCGTATTCCGTATTATCCCTCATGTTATATAAGACATCATCTTTCATCGGCGCCATTTTGAGCTGAGAACGATGCAGAATGATGTGACCGAGTTCGTGGGCGGCAACGATCTTTTTCTCTTCCTCAGAGAGAAAACTGCTTACCATAACATAAATGGTCTGGCAGCTCATGAAACAGTATCCCTTTAATTTTTCGTAGCGGTCTGTTTCTCCAACGATCACATTCATTTCTTCCAGTATTTCAAAAGGATCCCTGGTCTTGAACTTTTTTACAAGTTTTTCTACTTTGTTGTAAATATATGAATTCCCCAAATATATCACCTCGTGTATGAATCAAACAGAAGCGGGTAATGTTACTTCTGACAATAAAACTATATCCTATAGGCTGTCCAATAATCACCCCATCTATTTGGCATCTAAATATTTCTTTGGTGTAAATTTCTTTGCACGTCTTTTGGAATCCAGATATAAAGACTGGATCTCATCCATAAAGGCTGTTTTGTCTTCATCAGAAAGTTCCCCGCCGGCGAACATTGCAGCGGCCTGTTCTAAGATCTGCTGAGCCTGTTTTGCTCCACGGTTTCCAAATTGTTCAGATGCTTCTGTGATAAAAGCCTCTTCTTCTGTCATGAGATAGGAGATATCGCAGCTTAAAATGTCTGCAAGTTTCTGGTAAAGGTCATGTTTCTTTGGATAACGGCCTTCAATTTCCCATCCCCGAACAGTCCGAAGGGAGACACCGACAGCATCTGCTAATTGGGTTTGGTTGAGTCCTTTGTTCTTTCTTAAATTTTTCACTTTTTCACCGAATGTCATAAAAATACCTACTTTCTAATTGGCGTTTCAGGATCTTTATGTATGATGCTGAAACGGGATAGGAAATAAATTTCCCATAATCAACAAGTTGCCTCTTGACAAGAGGCGAATGATTGCCTATAATGTGAATCACAACAGAACGGCAATTAATTGCCTATAATATAAATGATATTTCCTTTCTTGTCAATGGATTTACTGAAAATTGCCTGTTTTGACACGATCACTATCGTGTGAAAACGAATTGGGATGAGATCGGATTGCTTATGGGAAAGAGAAAGATAGGCAACTTATGGGAGGTGATTGATTTGAAACAGAAGGAAACATTCCTCTGTATTGATCTGAAATCTTTTTATGCTTCTGTTGAGTGTGTGGAAAGAGGACTGGATCCGTTTACTACCAATCTGGTTGTTGCAGATCCGGACCGATCGGTATCCACCATTTGCCTTGCTATCACGCCGGCTATGAAAAAGCTGGGGATCCGTAACCGTTGCAGGATCCATGAGATACCAGATCATATCGAATATATTGTGGCAAAACCGAGGATGCAGCTCTATATGGAGTATTCGGCAAGGATCTATGGGATTTATTTAAACTATGTGGCAAAAGAAGATATCCATGTTTACAGTGTGGATGAGTGCTTTATGGATGTCACAAGATACCTTTCCCTGTATCACCTTACAGCGAAAGAAATGGCACAAAAACTGATGGATGCGGTTATGGAAGAAACCGGAATTACAGCAACAGCAGGAATCGGAACTAATCTGTATCTTGCAAAGATCGCAATGGATATTGTGGCAAAACATATAGAGGATCATATCGGAATGCTGGATGAGATCTCTTACCGGGAACAGTTATGGGGACATAAACCATTGAGTGATTTCTGGCGCATTGGTTCCAGAACAGAGAGAAAATTAGCCGGATATGGAATCCAAACGATGGGAGATATCGCACTTGCCTCTATCCAGTCGGAAGACTGGCTGTATAAAATGTTTGGGATCGATGCAGAACTATTGATCGATCATGCCTGGGGCTGTGAGTCCTGTAAAATGAGTGATATCAAAAATTATCATACAGAAGAGCATAGTCTTTCCAATGGACAGGTGTTGATGAGAAATTACACATTTGAAGAAGCTGCTGTTGTTGTAAGAGAAATGACAGATGTACTGGTTCTGGATCTGGTGGAAAAGGGACTGGTAACGAATTCTGTAACCTTGTGGATCGCTTACGATCATCGTTTTGAGAGGGAGCCATCGAAAGGAACCGTAAGGTTTCCGGATCGTACCAATTGTTCCAAAGAAATGATCGATACAGTAGAAGCGCTTTATCGAAAGATCGCAGATCCACATACCGGGATCAGACGGATAGAGATCATTGCAAATAAGATAACACCGGAAGGCTATCAGCAATATACTCTTTTCCAGGATTCCATAAAAGCAGAAAAGGAAAGACATCTGCAGGAAGCAGTATTGCAGGTGAAAAAGCGTTATGGAAAAAATGCGATCATGCGGGGATCCAATCTGTTGGAATGTTCTACCTACCGGGAAAGAAATAATCAGGTTGGAGGACATCGCGCATAGGAGGTGAAAGTATGCTGGCAAAGGCTTATCAGAAATATTTATATATTCCGAGACCAGTTTCCAAAAGATATCCTATGGATGTGCAGCACAGGGCGAAGCAATTTGCCCCTTTTGCAGCACTTCGGGGATTTGAGGAGATCGTACGGAAACAGGAAATACTTTATGAACAAAGGAAGGTGTTATCCGAAGAACAAAAATGTGGATTGGATAGGAAGCTTCAGATGGTTTCTGTTGGAATGCAGATACAGGCAACCTATTTTAAAGAAAGCCGGGAAATGAAACCGGCAGGCCAGTATCATACGATTTGCGGAACCGTTGAATTTTTTGATCCATCCATTCATTTACGGATTGATGATACGATCATTTTGATCCCGGATCTTTGTGAGTTATCCGGGGATATATTTGAAGAATTGGAATTACCTTGTTAAATACAATCGGCAGAAATTCTTAGTATCCTGGGTGAGTGGGAATCCGGAGAGAATAAGGATGGATGCGCCAGATCAACAAAGCAGGTCTGGGATTTGATGATCATGCTGTTCGTGCAGCTTTGGCACTTACGGAATGGACAACATGATGCTCATAAGGCGGATTTGATTTCCCTTTGATCCGTTGAGTAATAAAATGGACTTTTTTATTATTGCTTAAAGGAGGAAGCCTATGGGATCAGATGCTATCAGATGGCATGTACATTGCTCTGTATGCGGAGCATTTATTGAAAAAAGCGCACATTGCGATTCAGAAGTAGAATGCAAGAAATGTAGAAGCACTTTGGAGATTTTAGTAAAAGATGATATTGTTTCAGTACGCCCTTTGCACATCAAAGATGAAAAACTGAAAGAAAGAATGCGGGTATATTCTCAAAAAGTGATGAATTCCCGAAAGGAAACTAAATAAAATGAGCTGTCAGGATAAGCGGTGGATTTGGCTGGAACCATCAAGGCTGCACCTGATAGCAAGAGTTTGTCAAGGAGCTGAACCTGACTGGAATCATGAAGAGCCCGGCAAAACATTTGCAGATACAATGCAGGATGATATTTCATTCTGTGTCTGTGGAAGCATTTGTTTTGCCGGCTTTTTTTGTTTTCTCAAAAATTAAAAAAAGTTGAGTTTTTAACCTGTAAAACAGGGCTTTTTCCTTTCTATATATAGAGGGCAAAGTTTCAGTTGTAAAAATCAGAGATACTACGGAATTTTGTATGATATAGCCGAAGGAGGTAATTACATAGGAGCTGCGGACTCCCGTTCAAAAAAAACGGGTGAGTTCGTGGCTAATTGTGATGAGATTCTTATAGAGTTCATGGATCACCCGTAGCCGTAAGGCAGAAAGGTGGTCCATATGTTGACATTAAAAGAATTAAAGAAAGTAGTAAAAGTGGCAGGTATGACAAAGAGAGTCCCTTCTGAAAAGGCGTTAGAAAAAGAAGAGATTGTAGTAAAGGAAATTCTGAGTGGGGAATGTGATATTACCGTTTACGCAAATGGGTATGTGTTATACAGGGAAAACGGAAAGAAAACCATCTTTCCACTCCATTCCTGTAAAGATTATCAATACATGGATGTGAAGGAAGATCGAAGTATTATGAACGAAGAATTTTTTGACAACGAAAATTGGTACATTCGTTTGTTAATGGAAGCAACGGATCGTATGGAAATAAATCAGACTAAGGTGGCATCAAACCATAGACTCGTTTCGTATAGCGATTATGCGGATGACAGGATCTTACTGCTAGATCCAGCTTCAGATTTTCTCGACCAGTATATTGAAAAAGAGATGGTCCGCGATTTCTTAGGTTGTCTAACTGCCAGACAGAAAGAAATCATCCAGTTATTTTACTTTGAAGAAATGAATCAAGAGAAGATTGCAGACTATCTTGGAATCAGACAGCAGAGTGTTTGTGAAATGATGCAAAGAGCACTTTCTGTCATGAAAAAACATGCAGATAAAGAAGAAAATTAAAAAAAATCAAAAAAATTTAAAAAGCACCCTGTAAAACAGGCCGTTTTCCTTTCGTTATATGAAGACGTTTGTAAGAAACACTTCATGTACCTTGAAAAGAGAATAGCCTGCCCGGAGTGATACCTGCCTTGAATGTGCATTGTGCGTGTCCTGACAGAGAAAACGTTTTGGAGATATGGACTCTAAAACAGGAACGGATCCGGGGAAGAGAACAGGAAAACGCTTAAATCTTAAATAAAAAATAATTGTCTGAATCAAAATGAGGATGACAGTAGAAATCATATGGCGGTGTTTGTTTGAAAAAGCAGATACCGCCATATATTTGTGCTGTTATCTCAGCAAAGTGCTGACTGTCCCAAATAGCACAAGACCAGGAAAGGAGGGGATTATTTTTAGGAAAGAATGATGGAAAACGATGAACAAGTATAACGGATAAATAAGATTCAGAAGAAAGGAAGGATTTAAGAACATGAAAGTGAAACAAAAAGCAAAGCGGGTTGTATCCGGATTGCTGACAGCGGTCACTCTTTTATCTACGGTGTTATCACCAATCAACAGTTATGCTGCGGAGCTTCCGAAAGAAAAAAAACTGCCTCTTTTGGAAGAGGTACAAAGCCTGCTAGATGAAGATGAAATTGTTCTGGCAAAGGATCATCAGGTGGAAGTGGGAACAAGTTTTGATGTAAAAACAGATTTTACAGGGTTAGAGATCAAGGACGCGGAAAAAGTAAAGATTACTTTTGAGGAAGCAAAGAATGAGCAGGGAGAAGATTTTACAACATCCCATGCAGATACCTATAAAACTGTTTATCATGTAGAACCGGTCAATCAGGAACATCCGAATTATCAGATCAGCAGAAATGTGACTGTAAAGGAAATAGAAAAAGAGAGTGAAAGTCCTTCAGCAGATGCAGAGCAATCCGAAATAAAAGAGACGGAAGAAGATGAGGAGGATTCAGAGAAGCCGTCAGAAATCCCAACAGAGACAGATGTATCAGAAGAGAATGCTGCTTTTGATGCATTGATCGAAGAAACAATGGATCAGGAAACATATGATGAAGTATCGGGATTGGAACTTCGTGATGTTATGGAACAGGCAGTAGAACAAGGTGTTGATTTTAATGGAATGGAACCAGGTGAGATTACTACAATCAAAGCGATGGCTAGAACTGCAGGTGTAGGATCTCAGCAGGTAACTATTGAAAAAGGTCCAATATACCGATATGCAGACTACGGGCTTGGAACATATCTTACAGAGCCGTATTATATTTCTTATGGAAGTGTAAGAGCAACGGCTTATTGTATCCAGCCGGCAAAACCAGGACCAGGATCAGGTATTTATACCATCACAAAGCTGGCTGACAATCAGGCTCTTGCAAAGGTATGTTATTACGGTACCGATGCGGCAGGTGCAGAAAGTTATTTTGCGAACAAGCACAGGGATTTTTCATCAGGAAAGAGATTTATTCTTGTCCATATGGCGGCTGCTTATGCTTATGGCAGTAGTGATGCGTTCTATGGAACCAATGCAACAGGACAGGAACTAGCAATGGATATTTACAATTATTGTGTAAAGAAGCCTGAGATACCGGATGTGTCCATGTCATTTTCCGATGCCAATGTAAAGGCTTATGTAGAAGGAAATACACAGCGTACAAAGGAAATCACATTCCATGCGGCAGGACAGCAGAGTGTGACGATCAGCCTTCCATCTGGAGTACGTTTTCACAACGTAAGTACAGGAAGTACAAGCGCACCGGGAGCAAAGGTAACAATCCAAGGAGGCACAAAGTTTTACCTTTCTGCACCGCTTACACAGGCAAGTGATACCGCAGAAGTATTTGCTACAACGATGGCAGGCGGATTGAAGAAAGATTATTCGGCGTATAAGCTGACAACCAATGGAAGTGTGCAAGATTTGGCATTTATTTTTGGAGAAGGTGTGGAAACAACAAATAAAGTAAGCCTGAATGTTACATGGACAAAACAGGCGGAAATTGCGATTGTAAAAAATGATAAAGCCACCGGAAATCATCTGGCAGGAGCAATCTATGGTGTTTACCGTGATAAGGAGTGCTCAGATTTAATCACGCAGATGCCTGAGACAGATAAAAAGGGCGCTTCTAAAGTAACAGTCGAAAAGACACAGGATATTGTGTATGTAAAAGAAATCCAGCCACCGGCAAATTATCAGGCAGATCCAACTGTTTATCCGGTAGATGTTAATATCGGTAAAACAAGTACAAAGAATGTTCTGAATGAACGTACTTATGCAAAGATCCATCTGATCAAAGAAGATGCAGAAACAGGGGTAAATCCACAAGGAGATGCGACTTTAGAAGGTGCGGTGTATGGCCTCTATGCGAGAGAAAACATTGTACATCCAGATGGAACAACAGGAATTGTACATAAAGCCGGTGATCTTGTATCTACCTTAAAGGTAGATCAGAAGGGAGATGCTGCGGTAAAAGACCTGTATCTTGGAAAATATTTTGTAAAAGAGATCCAGGCGCCGGAAGGATATCTGTTAGACAAGACAGAGCATGATGTGGAATGTTCTTATGAAGGTGGCACAGTTCCAACGATAGAACGTACTGTGAAATCAACAGAACTTGTTATGAAACAGCCGTTCCAGATCATAAAAGCTGCGAACAATGGAGAAACGGATGCAGATCTGTTAAAAGGGGCAGGTTTCAGCGCTTACTTAAAGAGCAGCCTGGAGAAAAAAGAAGATGGAAGTTATGATTTTTCCCATGCAGAGCCAGTCATCCTTACAGCAGATGGTAAAACGGAAATGTTCACAGATGAGAAAGGGTATGCGTGCAGTATTCCGCTTCCATATGGAACGTATATTGTACGAGAAACAACCACACCTCATAATTATAAACCGGTAGAGGATTTTGAGATTACCATCCGTGAAAACAATCCGGATAAACCGCAGGTTTGGAAGGTACTGTTGGACAAAGAATTTTCCGCAAAGTTAAAGATCATCAAAAAAGATGATGAAACAAAGAAACCGGTGTTAGTAGCCGGCACAGAATTTAAAATTTATGATCTGGATCATAAGAAATATGTGGAACAGGTAACAACCTATCCTACGGTCACAGTCCATAAATCTTTCTTTACGGACAGCCAGGGATACCTGATCTTACCGAAAAACTTAGAGATTGGTCACTATCGTATTGAAGAAGTTACAGCACCGGATGGATATGTTGTCAACAAAAACTATGTAGAGATCACCGTGGATTCGGATACTGCCTATGAAGTAGATGGAGTAAGTGGAGATGTGATCATTGAAGTTTCCTATGAAGATCAGCCGGTAAAGGGAAATCTTATTGTGTATAAGAAAGGTGAGATGCTTTCTGGTTTTGAGAACGACTTTATCTATAAAGAACAGTACCTTTCCGGGGCGGAATTTGAAGTACGTGCGGCAGAGGATATCTGCACTCCGGATCATCAGAAAGATGCAGATGGGAACCGTATCGTACTTTATGCAAAGGATACGCTTGTGACAACGATCACAACGAGAGAGGGTGGAAAAGCTGTAGCAAAGGATCTGCCGCTTGGAAGATACTATGTAGTGGAAACAAAGGCACCGGAAGGATTTGTATTAAATCCGGAGCCAGTAAAGGTTGCATTAACTTATCAGGATCAGGATACACCGATCGTTGAAGCAGAAGCAATCGTAGGAAATGACAGACAGAAAGTCTCTATTTCCGTAGAAAAACAGGATGCAGAAAATGGACGGGTATTATCTGGGGCTGTGTTTGGCATCTATAACAAGAAAAATATCCAGGCAAATGGAAAAGTTCTTGTGAAAGCAGATACCTTATTACAGGAAATGACATCCGATGAGAACGGTATGGCAACATGCACCCTGGATCTTCCATTTGGAGAATACTATGTAAAAGAATTAAAAGCGCCGGAAGGTTTTGTTTCTTCGGATGAGGTTCTGGAATTTGTTGCAGAGTATCAGGGACAGGAGACAAAGATTGTTTCCTTACAGGCCGTAAAGAAGAATGAACCGACTACAGCAGAGTTCACAAAGTCTGATCTGACCACAGGCGTAGAGCTGGAGGGCGCAAGATTGAAGGTCATGGATAAAGATGGAAATGTGATCGATGAATGGACATCTGAAAAGGATAAGCCACATGTGATCAAGCGTCTGGTTGTCGGAGAAACCTATACCCTTCATGAAGAGTTTGCTCCATATGGTTATCTGAAAGCAACGGATGTGACATTTAAGGTCAAAGATACTGCCGAAGCACAGAAAGTGGAAATGAAGGATGAGGTTCCAAAAGGGCTTCTGATCATCAACAAAAAGGGAGAATTTTTAGAGAAGATTACTCTTCTGGATAATGTGAAAGGAACGGTAGAACATTTCTTTGAATATATCACAGGAAACTTAAGTGAAGTCACCTTTGAAGTCTATGCTGCAGAAGATATCAAGGCTGCGGATGGCGTAAGTGCAGATCATTATAAGAAAGATGAGCTGGTAGGCACGATCACAACCGATGAGAAGGGGATCGCAAAAATGGAAGACCTTCCGGTAGGAAAATATTGTGTGAAGGAAGTGAAAACGGCACATGGTTTTGTACTGGATGGAGAGCCTAGATTTGTGGATCTGACCTATCGCGATCAGGATACGCCAGTGGTTACTTTTGATGAAGAATGGCAGAACAACCGCCAGAAGATAAAAGTAACGGTCCTTAAAAAAGAAAAGGATACAGAACGTATGCTGGAAGGTGCGATTTTCGGCTTATTTACAAAAGAAGATATCAAAGGCAGAGATGGAAAAGTCCTGATGGAAGCCGGAACGCTGATCGAGCAGAAAACAACGGATGAAAATGGACAGATCCTTTTCAAAGCAGATCTTCCAGTGGATGGGACCTATATCGTAAAAGAAATCTATGCGCCGGATGGTTTTGTGACATCGAATGAAGAAAAGGAATTCACTTTTGAGTATGGAAAACCGGAAGAAGCCGAGGTTTCCTATGAGTTTGTTTTTGAAAATGAGCCGACAAAGGTAGAACTTACGAAAACAGACCTTACCACAGGAAAAGAACTTCCGGGAGCTCATCTGAAGGTGACAGATGAAGACGGAAATGTAATCGATGAGTGGGTATCTACAGAAAAAGCCCATGTGATCAAGGGGCTGACCGTTGGAAAATCCTATATGATGACAGAAACAAAACCGGCAGATGGATATGTAACTGCTGAGAGCATTACCTTTACAGTAGAAAATACTGCAGAAATCCAGAAACAGGAGATGAAAGATGATGTGACAAAGGTGTTGATCTCGAAACAGGATATCGCAGGAAAAGAACTTCCAGGTGCAAAGCTTACGATCTTAGATGAAGATGGAAAAGTGGTAGAAAGCTGGACATCTACAGAAGAGGCACATTATATAGAGATGCTTCCGATCGGAAAGTACATGCTCAGGGAAGAAACGGCACCGGAAGGTTATCTGGTTGCAAAGGATGTGGAATTTGAAGTAAAAGATACCGCTGAAGTACAGAAGGTTGTTATGGTTGATGAGGAAAAACCAAAAGAAAGCACTCCGGAAGGTGGAAAACCTTCTAAAGATGCACCGAAGACTGGGGATAACACCAACTTGTTGTTATGGTTGATCGTGCTTGGAATGAGCTTCAGTGGAGTGGTAGTCCTTGGAAGAAAAATAAAGAAGAAATAATGTAAGGGAAAGCGTTCATGGAAACCGGAGGGAATCTGTGAACGCTTTTTTGTTAGGAGGAACATGAGGATGGACAGGAGAAGAGATAAGAACCTGATCGTGGAACCAAATGCAGCAATGCCGGGGAGAAAATATAGTGAAGAAAAACCCTGGTCTTGTAAATATTGCTATTGGTGGGGAGGGAGAAAAACGGGCTGCATTGAGAAGCAGTGCTATTATTTGCTTCCCCCAAAGGATTAAGGAAAGAAAGGGAGTGGTTAATTGCAGGATGAAGTGAATGAAAAAATCATAGCTCTGTGTATCCAGACAACCCGGATGAGTACCGGCGTGCTAAAGGCATCTATGAGAAAATTTCTGGATGGAATGAGCAGACAGAAACAGAAACGGGTACAGGTAAAACAGGCTGTCAAAACAGGAAAAGCACAGGAAAAGGGCAGAGAAAAAGAAAGAAAACGACAGGAGATGAAAAAGCCTCATGGAAAGCAGACGATAAAACAACTGATCGCACAGGGAGCACAGCTTACCAATATTCAGATCACGGATCAAAATATCAAGTCATTTGACCGGGTAGCCCGTAAATATGGGATCGATTATAGTCTGAAAAAGGATTCCCATGTGAAACCGCCATTGTATCTAGTATTTTTTAAATCGAAAGATGTGGACGTGATGACGGCTGCATTTAAAGAATATGCAGGCATAGAGCTGGATCAGTCTAAAAAGAAAAAGCCTTCTGTCCGAAAGAAACTGCAGAAGACACAGGAGAGGAAAGCAAAACATCGTCAGAGAGTCAAGACGAAGCAGAAAGTCAGAGGGCAGGAACGATGATCCGGGAAAAGATGCAGAATATCCAGATGAAGAGAGTGGTGATATTAAGTATTCCGTATCTGATCATCTTCTATCTTGCAGATAAATGCTTTTGGCTATACCGCCATTGTATTGGTGACAGTATGATTGAGAAAATCGGTGTGATGCTGATGAATTTCCAACTGGCATTTACGAACTGGCTTCCAAGCTTTTATATGCAAGATCTGTTAGGAGGATTGGTGACTGCGCTTATCTTTCGGTTGATCTTGTATTATAAAGTGAAGAATGCGAAGAAGTTCCGGCATGGAGAAGAGTATGGATCGGCCAGATGGGGAAACCGGAAGGATATCGAGCCCTTTGAAGATCCGGTGTTTGAAAATAACATCATTCTGACCGAAACAGAACGGCTTACGATGAACAGTAGGCCAAAGGCTCCCAAATATGCCAGAAACAAGAATGTGATCGTGATAGGGGGATCAGGATCCGGTAAAACCAGATTTTATGTGAAACCCAATCTGATGCAGATGACAGATCGCGTATCTTATGTGGTGACAGATCCAAAGGGAACAATTATTGTAGAATGTGGAAAGATGCTGGTAAATGGCGGCTATCGGATCAAGGTGCTGAATACGATCAATTTTAAAAAGTCCATGCACTATAATCCATTCCATTATATCCGTAGTGAAAAAGATATCTTAAAATTGGTGAATACCATCATAGCAAATACGAAGGGGGAAGGAGAAAAATCTACGGAGGATTTCTGGGTGAGTGCGACACGTTCGCAGGCGGTAAAAAGTCTGCGCACAGTGTTGGTTTATTAAATAATAACCAGTCTGTGAACTGGTAATCCGATAGGTGGAATGATGGGGTAACGCCCTGAAACGTCTATCCTTGACGGACTTGCGTCAGCTGTAATGGCTGGGGTGAGAAGCTCCGTGACAACGACCGAGAGTAGTCGTAGGAATCTGCCAAAAGATTCTCGAAAACGCCCCAGAGGTGGGGTGCGCTACCTATAGGTCTAGGATCTATAAAATATCTATGGTTAGAATGTTTACTTTGGCGAGTAAACTGACGAAAACTGCGAATGTACGGTTCTAAAAGAAGACCATATAGAAATGTATGGGTGCGTTAAAGCGCAGTCAGTGTGGTTCAGTAGAAATTGACCCTACGAACGACCATGTTGTGTTACAGGCACATCCAAGCTGACAGGACTATAGCAGAGACCTAAGGATATATGTACAGATAGGATTATCGGAACGTGGAAAGGCATCAGATTCCATTATGGGATAGCCTGACGAAGAAAATAAGCAGGTGAACTGGTGCTGAAAAGCCGTGATCGAACTTATGATGAGTTCTGCGAAAAAGAGGAACTCGGAGGAATGGTCACAAGTCGGTTGAAATAAACAGGCATTATTCAGTCTTATGATAAGGATTACGAGTAAGACCAAAAGGGTCACTTTCGAGAGGAGGTGATGCCTTATGCCAAAGAAAAGTAAAACATTATGTGTAGATGACCTGCGTCATGCGGAGTACTATGGAATGCAAGATACTTTTGATGAACTATATCAAAAAAGTCAGAACGGTGAAGTATTTGAGAATCTTATGGATTTGATAGTGAGCAGGGATAACATTTTACTTGCGTACCGAAACATCAAAGCGAACAAAGGCAGCTACACGGCAGGAACAGATAAAAAGAACATCACAGATATTGGGAGTCGAACTCCTGATGATGTGGTAAAAAGAGTGAGATTTATTGTTACGGGAAGCGAACACGGCTACAGACCAAAGCCTGTAAGACGGAAAGATATCCCGAAACCAAACGGAAAAACACGTCCGCTGGGAATCCCATGCATATGGGATAGGCTGATACAGCAATGTATCAAGCAGATCATGGAACCAATCTGCGAAGCAAAGTTCAGCAATAATAGTTATGGATTTCGTCCGAACAGATCCGTTGAACATGCCATTAACAGAACCTACACCATGCTTCAAATGATGAACCTTCATTATGTTATTGAGTTTGATATTAAAGGATTTTTCGATAACGTAAATCATAGCAAGTTAATCAGACAGATATGGTCGCTGGGTATCCATGATAAAACGCTGATTTTTATTATCAAGCGAATACTAACAGCTCCAATTAAAATGCCCGATAATACAACGGTATTGCCCGACAAGGGTACACCACAGGGAGGAATTATCTCACCACTACTGGCAAACATCGTTCTAAATGAATTGGATTGGTGGATAGCCAGTCAATGGGAGGAAAATCCAATTGCTATAAGCAGAGGGCGAGAAAGAATAATCGGAAAAACTAAGGTTTTTGATAAAAGCCATGGTTATAGGATTATGAAAAACACAGAAATGAAAGAAATGCATATCATTCGGTATGCGGACGATTTTAGGATTTTCTGTAGAACGAAAGAGGACGCAGTCAGGACAAAAGAAGCGGTTACGGAGTGGATTGAAGAGAGGTTGAAATTAGAGGTGTCTCCTGAGAAAACAAGGATTGTGAACACCAGAAAACGGTGGTCAGAGTTTCTTGGATTCAAAATAAGGGTAAGGTTGAAGCATCATAAATATGTGGTGCAGTCGGCAATCTGTGACAAAAAGGTTGAAATTGAAAGAGCAAAGCTAGTGGAACAAGCGAAAAACATCGCAAAACCCAGAGAGAAAAAAAGTTGTTTATCAGAAATTCAGCTATATAACTCCATGGTGTTAGGCATACAGAATTACTATCAGCTTGCCACCTGTATCAGTATTGATTGCAGAGAATTCCATAGGCGAGTAATGACAGTTTTGACGAACAGGTTAAATACAGAAACAGGAAGTATGCTAAAACGTGAGGGTGGAACTATCACCCAAGCAGAAAAGGAAAGATTCGGACAGTCAAAAATGATTCGATATGTTTCAGGAATTGACCAGATGATCTATCCGATTGCATTCATCAAAAATAAAATACCGATGGCGAAGCGATCAATCGTTTGTAGTTATACAAAAGAAGGTCGTGCTCTGATTCATACAGAACTTAACCTTAATCAGTATGTTCTGAAAGGACTGAGAGAAAAAATATCCGTTGGTCATAGCACAGAATACCATGACAGTAAAATATCTTTATTTTCTGCTCAAAAGGGAAAATGTGCAATCAGTGGAGAAGAATTCGCAGATGCGGAACATGTAGCTGTATGGCTCAAAGTACCAGGATCACTTGGTGGATTTGAAAGATATAAAAACATGGTTCCGATTCACAAAAAATATCTGATTCTGTTACAAGAACTGCCCCAAGCAGCAATAAAAGACCTGATAAAAACACTCAATATCACAAAAAAGATGCTCGTGAAAATCAATAGTCTGCGAGAGCAGGCGAACCTGTCAGCAATAATATAAAACTTAAATTTGGTGACTGATTAAATGTCTTGTGAAGACAATCGATGGAGCGCCGGATGCGGTGAAAGTCGCATGTCCGGTGTGAAGTGGGGGAAAAGGTGGAGATAATATCAAAACCTTACCTATCACTATAAGCGGAACGCCTTCTGTACTCTGCCCTGATCGGTTATATCTGGTATGAAGCACCGGAAGAAGAACAAAATTTTTCTACGCTTTTGGAATTTATCAACGCCAGTGAAACGAGAGAAGACGATGAAGAATTTAAGAATGCGGTAGATGAATTATTTGAAGAATTGGAGGCAGAGAATCTGGAACACTTTGCAGTCAGACAATATCGAAAATATAAGCTGGCTGCCGGAAAAACAGCGAAGTCGATCCTTATTTCCTGTGGCGCCAGACTTGCTCCATTTGATATTCAGGAACTTCGGGAAATCATGTCCTATGATGAGATGGAGCTGGATATGATCGGGGATCAGAAGACAGCAATGTTTGTCATTATCAGTGATACCGATGATACTTTCAATTTTGTGGTGGCGATCATGTACACACAGCTTTTTAATCTGCTCTGTGATAAAGCAGATGATGAGCATGGTGGAAGACTTCCGTACCATGTACGATTACTGCTGGATGAGTTCAGTAATATCGGCCAGATTCCCAAATTTGATAAACTGATCGCAACGATCCGAAGCCGTGAGATCTCCGCTTCTATTATTTTACAGTCGCAAAGCCAGTTAAAAACCATTTATAAGGATGCTGCGGAAACCATCACGGGGAATTGTGATACTGTATTATTTCTTGGAGGAAAAGAAAGCTCCACGTTAAAGGAAATCTCGGAAACGTTGGGAAAAGAGACCATTGATCTTTACAATACATCTGATACTAGAGGGACAAGCCAGTCCTATGGTTTGAATTATCAGAAGACAGGGAAAGAATTGATGAGCCGGGATGAACTAGCTGTAATGGATGGAAATAAATGTATCTTACAGCTTCGAGGTGTACGGCCATTTCTCAGTAACAAATATGATATCACAAAGCATAAGAGATATAAGGAATTGTCGGATGCGAATAAAAGGAATGCGTTTGATGTGGAAAAATACCTGGAGCATAAGCTGGTTTTTTCGCAGGATACAGAATTTGAAGTGTATGAAGTAAATGTAACAGAAGAGGATGTGAAAGCAGTGATAGAGGAAGAAGTAAACTAAAAAGAGTATCTTTTGGGCTAGAAATGTGATATGTTTTTATAAAGACAAATTGGAATTTAATAAGAATAAGATTTAATTATAGGAGTGTATTAAATGTGGCTTTTAGGGAGTATTTTTATAATCACATCGTTATTAGTTCTATATCTAAAATATAGGGTTGTTTTTACTGGCGAAAAATGCAAAGGGAAAATAATCGACATTGTAGAACAAAATGCTGGTTATTCAGTAGGTGGTGTTAATGTTAAAAAGCATGCTTATATAGTGAAGATTAAAAACAAAAAGTATTATACTGCACATGGTTGTTTCTTTTTATCATTGGGAAAGAGGAAGGTTGGAAAAGAAATTTCTGTATTTAAGAATGAAAAATATGGAAATGAGGTTTTCAAATGCTTTGATTTTCGTATAGAGGTTGTTGCTTTATTAGTATTTTTATTTGGCGTTTTTATAATTTACTCAGGCTTACGATAAAGTCAAGCAGGTTTCAGTTTGAGGAGGAGATACACGCAAAGACAAATTTCAGTTTGCAGAACTCAATATGGAAAGATAAAGTTTTTAATAACGATGAGGGCAGTCAGATAAAAACTGATTGTCCTCATCTAATAAGTATAGAAAACACAGGAGCAGTATGGTAAAATGAGAATAACAAATTGGAATTTTAAAAAGGAGTGTGATGACCATGATTTTTGATTTTGAGCCTTGGCAATTAGATATTGATATTGACTTAACTAAA
>SFQZ01000045.1 GCA_004562915.1 bacterium | reverse complement strand
TTATGTGCTGCATTTTGTGAAAAGTGGAAAAGGTATTTTGGAAATTGGAAGAAGAAAATACAATATTAATGCAGGCGAGATGTTTTTTATTCCCATGAATCAGGAAGCATGGTATCAGGCGGATGAAAAAGAACCATGGACGTATATGTGGGTTGGTTTTGTTGGTTATAAAGCAAATGAATGTATCATGAATTCGGGATTTTCGGCAAAGAATCCTGTCAGAAGAGTTGAATGTGGGGAAGAGATTTATCGGTATATCGATGCAATGTTGGAAGCTCATCAACTCTCTTTTGCTGATGAAATGAAAAGAAACGGTTTGCTTATGTGTTTCTTTTCCAGTCTGATCAATGATTTTAAAAAGCAGTCACCGGGTACATCGATCCCGCTTCCTTACCCCGGTTCGGTATATGTAAAACATGCTGTTGAATATATCACGCAAAATTATGATAAACGAATCAAGATTAATGAACTGGCTGATTATATCGGAGTGAATCGAAGCTATCTGACATGCAGTTTTAAAAAGGCTATGGGCTGTTCTCCTCAGGTATACCTGGTAAATCTCAGAATGGATAAAGCCAGATCGTTGCTTACAAAAACAGATATACCGATCAATGCGGTTGCGTCTGCCGTGGGATATACGGATCAGTTGGCATTTTCAAAAATATTTAAGCAGCATTTTGGATTAAGTCCAAAAGCATATCGTGAGCAGGGTGAAGAACTGATCATTTATGATAAAAAAGGTGATTATCCAGGTAATATTTGAATTTTTATAGAAACAGTCAACAAATTGTTGGCTGTTTTTCTTCATGAAGATCAAAATTATCGGAATATGAATGCAAAGAAAAATGAAATTCGTAAATCTGTATCATAAGATCCGAAATAAAAAACGTATGGTACATAGGCGAATCATGTGATATGATGAGAAAAGGAAGAAAGATCAGTGGCGGCATTTGTCTGGCAACTCATAGCATTAGGTAAAAGAAGAAGATTTCAAATAACAGATATTTTGATTATGGGCGAAATGCTGGTGGAGATCATGCGTGATAAAGAGAACGTGCTTTTATTGGTGGTGTGGGCAAAGATGATTTTGGAAAATGTATTTTGGAACGGTTAAAAAAAGACGGGGTAGATACCAGTCATGTGTTCGAAAGCAGGGAACGCTCTACCGGATGTGTATTGAATGCTGCTGCTTTTGGTCCTATGGAAGGAAACATCAGTGAAAAAACAATTCAGGATATGATAGGCGGTTAAGAGACTGTCTATTTTAGAAACTTAAAAAGCAGGTGACAGACATGGAGACGAGAGAAATACTTGAAAAGTTTAAATTGGGTGAAATTACAATAGATGAGGCGGAAAATTATTTCCGGCGGGCACCGTTTGATGAGATGGGTTATGCAAAATTGGATACACACAGGCAGGTTCGTTCTGGCTTTCCGGAAGTGATTTTCTGCAGCAGAAAAGCAGACGAGCATTTGATTCCTATTGTACAGCGTCTGTATGATGAAAATGGGGAGGTATTTGGCACGAGAGCATCACAGCATCAGTATGAGATATTGAAGGAGAAATTTCCGCAGATTCAGTATGATCCTATTTCTCATATTATTAAAATAGAAAAAGAGAAAAAAGAAGGTGAAGGATTGATTGCTGTGTGTACTGCCGGAACAGCAGATATTTCTGTTGCAGAGGAGGCAGCTCAGACGGCAGAATATTTTGGAGCAAAAGTTGAGCGAATCTATGATGTGGGAGTGGCGGGAATCCACCGGTTGTTTTCCAGACTGGATGTGATTCAGAGTGCGAACTGCGTGATCGCTGTGGCAGGAATGGAAGGTGCTCTTGCCAGTGTATTGGGTGGCCTGGTGGATAAGCCTGTGATCGCGGTACCGACTTCGGTGGGGTATGGAGCGAGCTTCAACGGGTTATCAGCTCTTCTTACGATGATTAATTCCTGTGCCAACGGAATTGCTACAGTAAATATTGATAATGGATACGGGGCAGGGTACATTGCCACACAGATTAACCGAATGGGGAAGGTGTAAAAAGTATGAAAATTTCGACAAAAGGCAGATATGCGCTGAGAATTATGGCAGATCTGGCGCTGCATGATAATGGAGAATATATCCGTTTGAAAGATATATCGGAACGGCAGTCCGTTACTTTGAAGTATATGGAACAGATCATGCCGCTGCTGACAAAAGCAGGATATGTGAAAAGCTACAGGGGGAATAATGGAGGTTATATGCTGGCGAGAAAGCCGGAAGAATATACTGCAGGTGATATCCTTCGTACAACAGAAGGAAGTCTTGCACCGATTTCCTGTATTGAGGATGATCCTAATCGCTGTCCCCGTAAGGATGAATGTACAACGCTTCCTTTTTGGGAGGGAATGTGGAAGGTGATCAATGATTATGTGGACAGTGTTACACTGGCAGATCTGATCAGACCCCGAATGGAGGAAAAGTGACTTGTATGAGTATAAATTTCAGTAATCCTGTCATTAAAAAATATATGATGGAAGGGAAATTTGGTCTTGAGAAAGAAAGTCTGAGAGTGACAGAAGAAGGATTTTTGTCCCATACGTCCCATCCTTTTGACGCAGATCCCCATATAGAAAGAGATTTCTGTGAAAATCAGACAGAGTTGATTACCGATGCCTGTGAAAGTGTGGAAGCAGCGTGGAAGCAACTGACCGGACTTCATAAAAAAGCAGTATGTACGTTGCTCAACCTGGACAGTGGAAAAGAATTTCTATGGCCGTTTTCTAATCCTCCTTATGTGAGAGGAGAAAAGGATATCCCGATTGCGTCGTTTGATGAAAATTTGAAAAAAAAGGAGATATACCGGAGATATCTGGCAGAAAAATATGGAAAAAAGAAAATGCTTTTTTCAGGGATTCATTTTAACTTCTCTTTTTCGGATGAGTTTTTAATAGAAGGCTTTCGGAAAAGCAAGTGTGTTTCCTTTCAGGAGTATAAGAATCACATATATCTTGAACTGGCAGCAAAGGTTACAAAATACAGCTGGCTGATCGTCTATCTGACTGCAGCAAGTCCTGTGATGGATGGCTCATTTTTTCAGGACAAAGATCTGGGGCGGGATGTGTTAAAAAATTATGCTTCTACCAGGTGCAGTGAGATCGGTTATTGGAATCAATTTGTGCCGATTCTTTCGTATGACAACTTGAGAGCATATGTTGACAGTATTGAGTCTTATGTCCGGAAAGGGTATCTCAGGGAAGCGGCAGAACTTTATTACCCGGTCAGATTAAAACCGGCTGGTGAAAATTCACTGGATAATCTTAAAAACAACGGAGTTAATCATATCGAACTTCGGACATTGGATCTGAACCCTCTGGCTTTAGTGGGAGTACAGAAAGAAGATCTGCAGTTTCTGCATCTGCTGATTCTCTATCTGATGTCTCTGGATGATTGTGTATTTGAATCGTACGAACAGATTATGGCAATAAAAAATGAAAAACGCGCGGCACAGTATGAAGAACGGGATATCTGGATTGAAAATGGCTGGAATACGGCAATCCCGGTCAAGGATGCGGCACTTGATCTTTTGTTTGCTATGGAAAATTTTTTTGAGAATATGGATCATCCGGAAATGCTGGAAGCCATTTATTTTCAGGAAGAAAAAGTCCTTTGCCAGGAAGAACGGTATGCAGTTAAGGTCAAACAGAAGTTTAAAAAAGATTATGTAAAAAAAGGTCTGAAACTGGCCGAAAAATATGCAGATCAGATTGCACGGGAAGAAAGAGGAGAGTGATTATATGGATGGAATGAAAAAACTAATCGAAAATCATAGACTTTCCTTTGAAGAATACAGGGAGCTTCTTGAAAACTGGCAGGATAGAGAGACCAGAGATATTTTGAAATGTGAGGCAGTGAGACTCAGGAAGCAATATTATGAAGACAAAGTATTTACAAGAGGTCTGATTGAATTTACCAATTATTGCAGAAACAATTGTTATTACTGCGGAATACGGAAAAGTAATCATAATGCACAGAGATACCGGCTGAAAAAAGAAGAAATACTGGAATGCTGTGATCAGGGATATACACTGGGATTTCGTACATTTGTTCTCCAGGGTGGAGAAGATCCTTATTATACAGATGAAAAAATGGCGGATATCATCCGTACGATCAGGGAAAAATATAAAGACTGTGCGATCACTCTTTCTGTTGGTGAGAAATCCTATGAAAGCTATAGGTTATTTCGGGAAGCTGGGGCGGACCGATATTTGCTGCGTCACGAGACGGCCAATGATACACATTATCGCAAACTGCATCCCGGGCAGATGAGCCTTGCCAACAGAAAGCAGTGTCTGTATGAATTGAAAGAACTTGGATATCAGGTTGGAGCAGGATTTATGGTGGGATCCCCGGGGCAAACGCTGGATTGTCTGGCAGAAGATCTGGTATTTTTACAGGAACTTGAGCCACAGATGGTGGGAATTGGGCCATTTATTCCTCATCACGATACTGTTTTTGCAAACAAATCTGCGGGAAGTGTGGATCTGACTTTGTTTTTGCTGTCTGTGATCCGGATCATGCTGCCAAAGGTTCTGCTTCCGGCAACTACAGCTCTGGGAACGATGGATCCCAGAGGAAGAGAAAAGGGATTATCTGTGGGCGCAAATGTGGTAATGCCGAATCTTTCACCGGTGATGAACCGGAAAAAATATGATCTTTATGACAATAAAATCTGTACAGGTGAAGAGGCAGCAGAATGCAGAGGGTGTCTGGGAAGAAGAGTGGATAGTGTCGGTTATCGACTTGTAAACGAACGGGGCGATGCGATAGAATGATGTGAGGATTTCGGGAGTGTGAAACGCAAAGAAATCCGTAAGTATCATGTGGTCAAAAGCTTTTGACCGCAACATCACAATATAACATGAGTGAGGTGTAATATGCTGAGTCAGTTTTCAAGGACAGAATTATTGATTGGAAAAGAAGGGATGGAAAGACTGGGCAATTCCCGGGTTGCAGTATTTGGAGTTGGCGGTGTGGGAGGCTATGCTGTGGAAGCTTTGGCAAGAAGCGGTGTAGGAGAGCTTGATCTGATTGACAACGATCAGGTGGCGCTCACTAATCTGAACCGTCAGATCATTGCAACAACAAAAACTCTGGGAAGAGATAAAGTAGATGTGGCGAAAGAACGTGTACTGGAGATTAATCCGAGTGCGAAAGTGAATATCTATAAAACATTCTATTTGCCGGAGACGAAAGATCAGTTTGACTTTACAAAATACGATTATGTGGTGGATGCTATTGATACGGTGTCGGGAAAAATATCTCTTGCGGTACAGGCACAGGAAGTGGGAACTCCGATTATCAGTTCTATGGGGGCAGGGAATAAACTGGATCCTACGGCATTTCAGGTAACGGATATTTATAAAACGTCTGTTTGTCCACTTGCAAAAGTTATGCGCAGGGAATTGAAAAAAAGAGGAATCAAAAAGCTAAAAGTTGTGTATTCGGAAGAAAAACCCATTACACCGGGGGAAAATATTGAGATGGAGAAAGAAGAACAGATGCAGCAGCGCCAGGTACCGGGCAGTGTCGCTTTTGTGCCTTCAGTCGCAGGACTTATCATTGCCGGTGAAGTTATCAAAGATCTTGTGCAGAGAACGGATTTGAGTACAGAATAAGAAGGGACTGATAATATGAAACAGCGAACGGAGACAGAGAAAGAAAGACAGGATAAACTGGAGTATCTGAAAGAATATTTGCAGGGGCTGGGGACTGTGGCAGTTGCCTTTTCCAGTGGCGTGGATTCTACATTTCTGCTAAAGACAGCCCATGAAGTGCTGGGTGATCAGGTGATTGCTGTTACAGCCCGTTCCGTTTTCTTTCCGGAAAGAGAGCAGGAGGAAGCAAAAGCATTTTGTGAGAAGGAGGGAATCCGGCAGATTTTTTTTGATGCAGATGTACTTCAGATCGATGGCATTAAAACTAACCCCAAAAACAGGTGTTATCTTTGTAAGAAACAGATATTTACTAAAATAAAAGAAATCGCTGTCGAGCATCATGTGGAATATGTGGCGGAAGGTTCCAATCTGGACGATCTGGGAGATTATCGACCGGGACTTAAGGCAGTTTCAGAACTGAATATTAAAAGTCCTCTGCGGGATTGTGGTCTGACAAAGGCGGATATCCGTGATTTTTCGAAAATAATGGATCTGCCTACCTGGGACAAGCCGTCTTTTGCCTGTCTTGCTTCCAGATTTATGTATGGTGAGATAATCACAAAAGAAAAACTATCAATGGTGGAGCAGGCGGAAGAAATCATACGGACGATGGGATTTGTACAGTTTAGGGTACGGATCCACGGAATGCTTGCCCGGATTGAGATTTTGCCGGAAGAGTTTGATAAGATGATGAGGGATGAAATCAGAGAAACGATAGCGACAGAATTGAAAAAGCTTGGTTTTGCTTATGTGACACTGGATCTGAAAGGATACAGGACCGGTAGTATGAATGAAATATTGAATTTGCAGGATGTAGAAAATATAGACGAGATGAAATGAGATGCTGTAAGGAGGATACTTAAAATGAATCGTAAGGCATTGATCGCCATGAGCGGAGGCGTGGATTCCAGTGTTGCCGCTTTTTTGATGAAAGAGCAGGGATATGAGTGTATTGGTGCTACCATGAAACTTTTTTACAATGAAGAAGTAGGTGTGTCGAAAGATCATAGCTGTTGTTCTCTGGATGATGTGGAGGATGCCAGAAGTGTGGCACAGGCACTGGATATGCCATATTATGTATTGAATTTTTCTGAGAGATTTAAAGAGGATGTAATTGATCACTTTGTGTCGGCTTATGAAAACGGTATGACACCAAATCCATGTATCGACTGTAACCGATATCTGAAGTTTGAGAAGCTGTTTAGCCGCGCAAAAGAACTGGGATATGATTATGTGGTGACGGGACATTACGCACAGATCGAATATGATAAGGAGAAAGACAGATATCTTTTAAAAAAAGCAGTGGATCCGACAAAAGATCAGAGCTACGTTCTCTATTCCATGACACAGGAACAACTGGCACATACCATGTTTCCGCTGGGCGGCATGAAAAAGACGGAAGCCAGAGAGATTGCAGAAGCCCATGGCTTTATCAATGCGAAAAAACATGACAGTCAGGATATCTGTTTTGTACAGAATGGAAAATATGCGGATTTTATTGAACAGTATACCGGGAAAGCTTATCCGGAAGGTTGTTTTGTAAACCGTGAAGGAAAAGTTTTGGGAAAACATAAAGGTATTATCCGGTACACGATAGGACAGAGAAAAGGTCTTGGTCTGTCATTTGCACAGCCTATGTATGTAACAAAAGTAAATCCGGCAGATAATACGGTGGTACTGGGTCCTCATGAGGATCTTTTCACTACATCATTTCTGGCAAAGGATATCAATCTGATCGCTGTAGAAAAAATAGATGCTCCTATGCGTCTGAAAGCAAAAGTTCGCTATCGACAGCAGGAGCAGTGGGCAGTCGTGACACAGATCGATGAGGATACCCTTCGTGTCGAATTTGAAGAACCACAGCGCGCGATCACAAAAGGGCAGGCCGTGGTTCTGTATGATGGTGATGTAGTGGTAGGAGGCGGAACGATTCAATAAGGGGAATTAATAAACCCCTTTACGAATCCGTTCTTTGTACTGCCTTGGCGTCATGCCAATCTGCTGACGAAAATGAGAACAGAAGGAAGCCGCATCGCGAAATCCGCAGGAATAGGCAGTCTCGGTGACGGTGTATTTCTGACTCTGCAGCAGTTTGACAGAAGCTCGGATACGAAACTGCAGCAGGTATTGCTTTGGAGAAACATTTGCCTCTTTCATAAATATTTTATACAGATAGGTCCGGTCAATCCCTACATAGTCTGCGATATCCTGAACTTTCAGGTCATAAGTATAATTATTTCGAATATATTCCAGCGCTGTCTGGTAATACCGTTCGTCATAAGAGTTGTTGTCCTTCATAACCGGTGCAGGCATTTTTGAAAACAGAAGAAATAAAAGAGATAAGAGTTCCAGCTGATTTCGCTCTGATTTCAAAAAAGAATTTACCAGAGTACAGATGGGTTCACAGCAGTCGGTAGATGAGGATAAATATACCGGTGAGGCAGCAAGGGCTGTACTGGACAAAAATTCATCTACTGCAGAACCATCAAAACCTACCCAGGCGTATTCCCAGGGCTCATCCATATCTGCTTGATAATGGTGAGTCTGCATAGGCTCGATTAAAAAGGCATCTCCCGCTTTTAGATTCCAGGTCTGATTCTGATAATCAAATTTTCCCTTTCCGTTTAGAACGATATGAAGTAGATAATGTGGTCGAATCGCTGGTCCCCAGGAATGTCCCGGATTGCATTGCTCCCGTCCACAGTAATAGATTCGAAGAGAATTGGAGTATTCCGTACCCATAAATCATATCTCCTTTATGCAACATTTCCACTATTTTTTGAAACAAAACAGCATAGGATTTTTCTGCCTCTTATTATATAATAAAGCCATGAAAAATGAAAGAAAAGGGTAGAAAAAACAAAAGGTTTTTCGAAGAAAAAGATTCAACAAAAAGGAGGATAAATCAATGAGTATTTTTTACCACGAATCATCCAGAGAATTCCATCTTACCAATGGGCAGGTAAGTTATATTATGGAAATCATGGAAAACGGACAGATGGAGCAGCTGTATTATGGAAAGGCAGTACATGATCGTGAATCTTTCCATCATCTGCATGAAGAGATGATGCGTTCTTTGATGTCTGTAGCAGTACCGGAACCCAGTGTTTTATCTATGCAGTATACAAAACAGGAATATCCGTCTTATGGAACCGGTGATTATCGTATGCCGGCAGTTACTGTTCAGCAGAAAAACGGCAGCAGGATCAGCAATTTTGTATATCAGTCCCATGAAATCTTTACGGGAAAGAAAAGCATTTCTCCGCTGCCATCTACATACGTGGAAAATGATGCGGAAGCAGAAACTCTGGAAATTCTTCTCCATGATGATGTGACAGATACAGATCTGGTACTTTCTTACACAATCTATGCTGATTACCCTGTCATCACAAGAAATGCAAGATTCCTTCATAAAGGAAAAGAGGCGATTGTTCTGGATCGTGCCCTGAGTGCCTGTGTAGAATTCAATGATATGAATTTTGAGATGGTGCATCTGGCAGGTGCATGGTCAAGAGAGCGTTATGTAAAGAACAGAAAACTGGAGATGGGAATTCAGGCAATTCAGAGTCTGAGAGGAGCCAGCAGTTCTGAGCACAATCCATTTCTTGCACTGAAACGTCCGGATACCAATGAGCAGCAGGGTGAAGTTTATGGATTCAGTTTCGTATACAGTGGTAATTTCCTGGCACAGGTAGAAGTAAATACGCACCAGATGACAAGGGTGACCATGGGAATTCATCCGGAAATGTTCTCCTGGCAGCTGAATGCCGGTGAAAGCTTCCAGACACCGGAAGTAGTAATGGTATACAGTGATCAGGGCTTGAATAAGATGAGCCAGACGTTCCATCGTCTGTATAAAACTCGTCTTGTTAGAGGAGAGTGGAGAGACAAATCGCGTCCTATTCTTTTAAACAACTGGGAAGCTACCTATTTTGATTTTAACGAAGAAAAAATTCTGAATATTGCAAAGAAAGCAAAGGAAGCAGGCGTAGAATTATTTGTACTGGATGATGGATGGTTCGGTACGCGAAATGATGATTATCGCGGTCTTGGAGACTGGTATGTAAATCTGAACAAACTTCCGGCAGGAATCAAGGGTCTGTCTGAAAAAATCGAGGATATGGGTCTTAAGTTCGGTCTTTGGGTAGAACTTGAGATGGTGAATAAAGACAGTGATCTGTACCGGGCACATCCAGACTGGGTGATCGGCGTTCCGGAAAGATTTGAGAGTCATGCCCGTCATCAGCATATACTGGATTATTCACGGAAAGAGGTTGTGGATGCAATCTATGACATGATTTCCAAGGTAATCCGTGAATCAAAAATTTCTTATATTAAATGGGATATGAACCGATATATGACAGAACCGTTTTCCAGAGGAGCACTTCCGGAAGAACAGGGCAAGATGATGCACAAATACATTCTTGGTGTATATGATCTTTACACACGCCTTACTACGGAATTCCCGTATATTCTGTTTGAATCCTGTGCAAGCGGCGGCGCACGTTTTGACCCGGCTATGTTGGCATTTGCACCTCAGACATGGACAAGTGACGATACAGACGGAAGTGAGAGAATGAAGATTCAGTACGGAACTTCTTACGTATATCCGATTGTATCCATGGGATCCCACGTATCAGCAGTTCCAAATCATCAGCTGTTCCGTAAAACGCCGTTGGCAACAAGAGCGAATGTGGCTTACTTTGGAACCTTCGGCTATGAGCTGGATCTGAATCTACTCAGCGAGGATGAGATGATTCAGGTTAAGAATCAGATTGAATTCATGAAGAAATATCGTGAACTGATTCAGATGGAAGGAGACTTCTATCGTCTGGTAAATCCATTCGAGGGCAATGACACCGCATGGATGGTAGTATCCCGTGATAAAAAAGAAGCGATCGCAGCTTATTATCAGAGATTGAACAAAGTCAATGCATCCTGGCTGCGGTTCAAACTTGACGGACTGAATCCGGAAGCATTGTATGAGGTGACTTACCACGCAGGACGCCCGGATACACAGCCGGAGGTTGTATTGAAAGCATACGGTGATGAACTCATGTATGCGGGAATCGTTATCGATAGAGAAGAACTGAACAGAAATGGCGGGGACTTTGCATCGGTACTGTATACATTGAAGAGAATTTAATATTTGATTCGCATTAACGAAATGTAAGTTAGTTGATGCAGGCATGTACTGCGTCAAAGAATTTATATTATTGAGTTTGAGTAGTAAAACGGAGCTCGGCAATCCAGCATTTATGCGGTTTTTCGGGCTCTTATTATGTGGAAAATCTCGCCTTCTTTGATTTGAAATTTTTGAGGGTGCCAGAGCATATCAGGATGGTGGATTTTAAAAGTAGTAAACTGATAAAAATTGAAAAGGAGATTCTACAAATGGATGTAAGAGAAAAGATGCATAGTGGAGATGTTTATCTCCCAAATGGAGAGGATTTGGTTAATGAGCAGCTGCAGTGGCTGGAGAAACTCTATGATTTTAACAATACCCGTCCGACGGAGCAGGAAAAGCGTACAAGGTTATTAAAGGACATGTTTGCGGAGATCGGTGAGGGATGTTATATAGAACCTCCGTTGCATGCCAACTGGGCCGGAAAACATGTGCATTTTGGAAAAAGCGTTTATGTGAACTTTAATCTGACTATGGTGGATGATACGCATATTTATGTAGGAGATTACACCATGTTTGGGCCAAATGTGACGATTGCAACAGCAGGTCACCCGGTTCTTCCGGATCTTCGTATCTATGGGTATCAATATAATATGCCGGTACATATCGGAAGAAACTGTTGGCTTGGTGCAGGAGTTGTGGTACTTCCGGGAGTGACGATTGGAGATAATACTGTGATCGGAGCGGGAAGTATTGTGACAAAAGATATACCGGCCAATGTGGTTGCTGTGGGAAATCCATGCAAAGTGTTGAGAGAAATCAATGAGAAAGACAGGGAATACTATTTCAGGGACAGAAAGATGGATATGGAAGCATTGCTTGAAAATGTGAAGTAAGTTGGGGTTGTGTGTACGAAACAAAATAGTAAAACACGGTTATATTTCATGAACAATCCCCCGGAATTTCATATGCGATAAAACAGGGGAAATAGAAATACTCTACTTCCCCTGTGATCTTATAAGCAATAGCACTTGTTTTATTTATTCCGATGTCCTCTGTATTTTTCTTCACAATACTTGCATCGATAAATCTCTTTTTCCTTATCTGTAAGAATAAACACCTGATCCAGTTCCTGTTCAATGGATGTGATACATCTTGGGTTTTTACAGCGAATCACGTTCACTACCTGTTTTGGAAGGTGAAGTTCTTTTTTCTCGGTAATTTCACCGTTTTTAATCACATTGACAGTGATATTATGGTCAATGAATCCCAGGATATCCAGATCCAGCATGTCAACCGAACATTCTACTTTGATAATATCCTTTTTTCCCATTTTATTGCTGCGGGCATTTTTGATGATAGCCACACAGCAGTCCAGCTTGTCCAGCTTCAGATCATGGTAAATGGTCATTGCTTTACCGGCTTTGATATGGTCAAGTACAAAGCCTTCTTCGATACGTCCTACATTTAACATACATTCACCTCCAGTAAGGTAAGGATCAGGGCCATACGCACATAGACACCGTACTGTACCTGTTTGAAATAAGCGGCTCTTGGGTCGCTGTCCACTTCAATGGAAATTTCGTTGACACGTGGCAGCGGATGGAGAACCAGCATATCCGGTCCTGCCAGTTTCATTTTTTCCTTATCCAGAATATAGAAATCTTTCATACGAACGTAATCATCCTCATTGAAGAAACGTTCTTTCTGTACTCTGGTCATATACAGAATATCCAGTTTCGGAAGGGCATCCTCCAGACGGATCACTTCTTCAAACTCATGACCGCTGGCTTTCAGCACATCCTCGCGGATATAATCCGGAATCCTCAGTTCTTCCGGTGAAATCAGAACAAATTTGACCCCTTCATACCGTACCAGAGCTTCGATCAGAGAATGAACTGTCCGGCCAAATTTCAGGTCACCGCAGAGACCGATCGTAATATGGTCAAGATGACCCTTTAAGGAACGAATTGTAAGTAAATCTGTCAATGTCTGAGTGGGATGTTGATGACCGCCGTCACCGGCATTGATGACCGGAATGGAAGAGGCCATAGAAGCGACCAGCGGAGCACCCTCTTTTGGATGACGCATAGCACAAATATCAGCGAAACAGGAGACAACACGGATCGTGTCTGCAACACTTTCTCCTTTTGCTGCAGAACTGGAATCGGCAGATGAAAAACCAAGGGCTTTCCCTCCAAGGTTCATCATAGCAGCTTCAAAACTGAGACGGGTACGGGTACTCGGCTCGTAAAACAGAGTAGCAATTTTCTTTCCGTCACATGCATGTGCATATTTTTCCGGATTCTTCTCAATATCATTGGCCAGATTTAAAAGCTGATCCAGCTCTTCCACAGAGAAATCCAGGGGACTCATAAGATGTCTCATGTCATACCTCCTTGTATATAGATCTTAGTTCACCTTATCATATAATAAAACTTTTTCGATTTCAAGAATAATTAGGAATTTTGTAGTAAAGACCAGAAAGAAACAGATAAGATTTTGACAAGGTTATTTATTGTAAATCAGATATTCTTGTACTATAATAAATACAATTATGGAAGGAAAAGGATAAGAGGACTATATTTTATGGATTATCAGAAAGCGAGGAGCTATATTGATGAGGCACATCGTTTTGGCGGTGAGATGAGTCTGGAGACGATCACACGTTTCCTTGACCGTCTGGGCAATCCCCAGGACGACCTGCAGTTTATTCATATAGCGGGAACCAACGGGAAGGGAAGCGTGGGTGCTTATCTGGCATCGGTTCTTCAGGAGGCCGGATACCGGATCGGAAGATTTATCTCCCCCACGTTGTATGCGTATCGAGAGCGGATACAGATTAATGGCAATTACATATCAAAAGAAGATTTTGGACGATTGATGGATCCTGTTGCTGCGGCAATGGAACAAATGAAACAGGCAAATGAAACACTTCCATCTCCATTTGAGATTGAAACCGCATTGTCCTTTCTATATTACAGAGAGAAAAAATGTGACATGGTGCTTCTGGAATGCGGAATGGGTGGTCTGAATGACGCAACAAACGTAATCCGCAACACACGTCTGGCTGTAATCACATCTATCAGTATGGATCATATGGAATATCTTGGAAATTCTCTGGGTGAAATCGCTAAGCAGAAAGCAGGTATTATAAAACCGGGTGCTGTTGTGGTGACCTGTCTTCAGCAGCCGGAGGCAGCAGCTGTGATTTCTGCTGAATGCAGAAAAGGAAAAAATCTTCTGGCAGTTGGAAAAGCTTATGATGCAAAAGTACTGGAATTTGACCTGCAGCATCTGACGTTTACCTATAGAGGAAGAACGGTGACGATTCATCTGGCAGGTGCGCATCAGCTGGAGAACGCAGTTCTGGCTCTGACAGGAATTCAGGCACTGATCGATCAGGGATATGAAATCACGGAAGACCAGATTCGGAATGGATTTGAGAAGACCAGATGGAATGGACGTTTTACGATTTTGAAAAAAGAACCTTATTTTATTGTAGACGGAGCTCATAATCCGGATGCTGCAAAGAAGCTGAAACAGTCAATTCAGATGTATTTTGAAGACAGACGTCTAATATTTCTCATGGGAGTTTTCAAGGATAAACAGTATGATCAAATTGCGTCCATTCTGACACCTATGGCGGATACAGTGATCGTTATGGAGACACCGGACAATCCCAGAGCACTTCCGGCTGATGAGCTGGCAAAGACTGTGAAGCATTATAATCAGAATGTGATTGCGGCAGCAAGTCTGGAAGATGCAGTTCAAAAGGGGTTTGAACTGGCAGGAGAAAATGATGTGATAGTAGCATTCGGTTCATTATCATTTACAGGTGATCTCACGCGTATTGTCTGTGGAAAAACAGCGGATTGACCGGAATTGATGTTGAATAAAAATGAAAGAAACGGGAGAATGGAATGTTGGATTTACTTGAGATCAGAAAGCAGATTGATGCAATTGACAGCAAAATGGTAAAATTGTTTGAGCAGAGAATGCAGCTTTGTTCAGATGTGGCAGAATATAAGATTGAAAATGGAAAAGAAGTTCTGGATCGCAAGAGGGAAGAGGAAAAACTGGAAAAGCTGGAACATATGGCTTCTACCCAGTTTAATCAGGCCGGAGTGCAGGAACTTTTCCGTCAGATTATGGCGATGAGTCGGAAACTGCAGTACCGTTTACTCACTGAGCATGGATTGGAGGAGAAGATACCTTTCATACGGGTGAGTTCTCTTCCCATGCAGAAAGCCAAAGTGGTCTTTCAGGGAGTGGAAGGTGCATATAGTTTTACTGCCATGCACAGCTTTTTTGGTGAATCAATTGAGAATTATAATGTAGAGACCTGGCGGGATGCTATGGAAGCGATCAAGAGTGGAGACGCGGATTATGCGGTACTTCCCATCGAGAATTCTACAGCGGGTATCGTAGCAGATATCTATGATTTGCTGGTAGAATATCACCACAGTATCGTGGGGGAACAGATCATTCAGGTGGATCATGCACTGATGGGATTGAAAAACAGCCGACTTTCCGATATCAAGACGGTTTATTCTCATCCGCAGGCGTTGGCACAATGCCGTAAATTTCTGGAACGTCACCCGGAATGGAAAACAGAGGAATATATCAATACAGCAATGGCTGCCAAAAAGGTAAAAGATGATAACGATATGACACAGGCTGCGATCGCCAGTCCCTATGCAGCACAGCGTTTTGGACTGCAGATTTTGAAACCTCATGTATTTTCCAGCGAGCATAATTCTACCCGGTTTATCATTGTATCCAAGGCGGAAATCTATACGGAGGATGCGGGGAAAATCAGTATTTGTTTCGAGATACCCCATGAGAGCGGAAGCCTTTATAATATTTTGTCGCATTTTATATATAATAATCTGAATATGACAAAGATTGAATCCCGTCCGATCGTAGACAGGAACTGGGAATATCGTTTCTTTGTGGACTTCGAAGGCAATCTGGCAGACAGCGGAGTGAAAAATGCACTGCGGGGTATCCGTGAGGAAGCCAGCAATATGCGGATCCTGGGGAATTATTAAAGACTGAAGTCCCGGGTTTTAGAATTAAAATAGTACAAAGGACAGGTGAAGATAATGACAGGAATAAAAGAGTGTATCCTGTATCGAGATTTTGAGCAGGGAGAAATTCTTGAAAAGATGACAGAGCTGATGGAGGATGTGGATCATCCAAAGGTGTTATACGGAAAAGCAGGAACTTATTTTGCGTGTATCCATGAGCTGGTGGAGATGGCAGGAAGTTATGGATTTTCAGGAAACCTGTGGCACAATTATCTTACATTTCTGCTTGTGAATAATGAAAATGCATTCAGTACGGCCTGTGAGATCGTAGGACCGGTGGAAGGCAGTATCAATGAACTTGCGAAACATGATTTTTCTATTTTCAAAGAGCTGTTTGATTTTGATCTGAAGAGACTGGAGGAATTATATCCGTCTCTGGACAGCACCTTAATTACGGATTATAAAAATATCAATGAAAGCAGTAAACTGTTTAACAAAAGAATCAGAGACCGGATCTGTCATCTGTCTGTCCGCCTGAAAGAAGCGGCAGATGTGGATGCGTTTACTGCGGAGATGATACAGTTTTATAAAGAATTTGGAGTGGGAAAACTGGGTCTTCACAAAGCATTTCGTGTGGATGGAAGTGTATCACCTGCACGGATCGTTCCAATCACCAATATTGCGCATGTTTATCTGGATGATCTGGTGGGATATGAAATTGCAAAGAAAAAACTGATTGATAACACAGAGGCTTTTGTGGAGGGAAGACGGGCGAATAACTGCCTGTTGTTTGGCGACGCCGGAACCGGTAAATCTTCAAGCATTAAAGGGATTTTGAATAAATATTATGATCAGGGACTTCGTATCATAGAGGTATATAAGCATCAGTTTAAAGATTTGAACGATGTGATCGCGCAGATTAAAAACAGAAATTATAAGTTTATCATTTATATGGATGATTTATCTTTTGAAGAATTTGAGATAGAATATAAATATCTGAAAGCTGTGATCGAAGGCGGACTTGAAAAAAAACCGGATAATATTCTGATTTATGCTACTTCCAATCGAAGACATCTGGTAAGGGAAAAGTTTTCCGACAAGGAAGAGAGAAGAGATGATCTGCATGCGTCCGATACGGTACAGGAGAAGCTGTCACTGGTATCACGTTTTGGTGTAACCATTTTCTTCTGCGCTCCGGATAAAAAGCAATTCCAGAATATTGTGAAGGTTCTTGCAGAAAGATATCATGTACAGATGCCGGAAGAAGAATTGCTCCTGGAAGCCAATAAGTGGGAACTGCAGCATGGCGGTCTGTCAGGAAGAACAGCACAGCAGTTTATTGACTATCTCTGTGGACAGATGAAAGAATAGAGAAACAGAAAGGAGGGGAAGTTATGGCGGTGTTGACATTTGCGGCTATAGACATCGGGTCTTATAATGTTGCAATGGAAATTTTCGAAATTTCCAAAAAACAGGGGCTGAAATCGCTGGATTATGTGGATCAGCGAATGAATCTGGGCAGGGAGACCTATGCCCAGGGAAGAATCAGCAACAATATGGTAAAAAAACTATGTGAAGTATTGAATGATTTTAAAAGAATCATGAAGGAGTATCAGGTGGCAGATTATCGGGTCTGCGCAACCAGTCCCCTGAGGGAAGCGGGGAATGCAGAGATCGTACTGGGAAAGATCCTTCAGTATACGGGAATGAAAGTAGAAGTACTGAGCAATTCGGAACAGCGTTTTTTGGGATACAAATCGATTGCATGTACGGAAGCTGATTTTCCCAAGATTATTGCAAAAGGTACGGCCGTTTTGGATATAGGGGGAGGCAGTATTCAGATTTCTCTTTTTGATAAAGATATGCTTATCACCACTCAGAATATCAAACTGGGCAGTTTGAGAATAAAAGAAAGACTTATGAACCTTGAAAATTCTACGCTGCATTATGAGACAATGGTAGAAGAATTTATTCAGAATGAGATCGTCAGTTTTAAAAAGATTCATCTGAAGGACAGGAAAATTGAAAATGTAATTTTGATAGGTGATTATATTCCGGATATTCTTGTAAATTATGTGGGTGAGCAGAGGGTGATCAAAAAGGAACAGTTTATGGAGCTTTATCAGAATATTATCAACCGGTCACCGATTGAACTGGCTATGTATCTGAATATTCCACTGGAAAATGTATATCTGTTGCTTCCGACAGCAATTATTTATAGACGTTTCATGGATGAATTTGGTGCAGATACTATATGGGCACCGGGGACACAGCTTACGGATGGTATGGCCTACGATTATGCGGAAAAGATGAAACTGATTAAATCCACACATAATTTTGATAACGATATTGTCATGGCGGCACGGCATATTGGTAAAAGATACGGGGTAAGCAAACCACATGTACAAAGTGTGGAGAATATAGCTCTTGCAATCTTTGACGGAATGAAAAAATTTCCGGGACTTGGACAGAGAGAAAGGCTTCTTTTGCAGTGTGCAGTATATCTGCATGACTGCGGCAAGTATGTGAGTCTGGCAGATGCTGCGGACTGTAATTATCAGATTGTCATGGCTACAGAGATTATTGGAATTTCGCATATGGAGAGAGAAATGATTGCTCAGATTGTCAGGTTCAACACATTGCCGATGGAATCTTACGATACTTTGAGTGAGACATCAGATCTGGGAATCGGAGAGTATATGACGGTAAATAAGCTCACGGCGATTCTGCGTCTGGCAAATGCCATGGACAGAAGCCATCTGCAGAAAGTAGAACAGATCCGGGCGTCTGTCCGTGAGGATAGGCTTGTACTGAATCTTGTAACAAATAAAGATTTTACTCTGGAGCGGGGGCTTCTTGGGGAAAAGTTGGATTTCTTTGAAGATGTATTTGGAATCAGACCTGTGCTGAAAGAAAAACGGTCATGACAGGGGAGGTGCTTTACGTGGATAATACACAATATGCGAAACCGGAATATTTCTGGAACAGAGAACTGAGCTGGCTGGGATTTGATGAAAGAATCCTGGATGAAGCAAGGGATAAACAGATTCCGCTTTTTGAGCGACTAAAGTTTATGAGTATCACATCATCAAATCTGGATGAATTTTATATGGTAAGGGTAGCGTCTCTGAAAGATATGGTACATGCAGGATATGAGAAACCGGACATTGCCGGTATGTCTCCGAAAGTGCAGCTGCGTCATATCAGTGTGCGGACGCATAATCTGGTAGAGGATCAGTATCAGGTATACAGTAAATCACTTCTGCCGGCATTGAAGAAGGTTGGACTTCATATCATCAACAATCATGAAGAACTGACGGATGAACAGGCGGTTTTTGTAGACCGGTATTTTGAAGATAATATTTACCCTGTACTGACCCCTATGGCAATGGATTCGTCCAGACCATTCCCGTTGATTCGGAATAAAACATTGAATCTGGGTGCGCTGATCCGGAAAAAGGACAGTAAAAAAAATAAAGAAGCACTGGAATTTGCAACTGTACAGGTGCCGTCTGTACTTCCGCGTTTTGTGGAACTGCCGATGGATGAGAATGGTGAAAGATATGTGATTCTTCTTGAAGAGATTATCGAAAGAAATATCGGAAAACTCTTTTTAAGCTATGATGTGGTATGTACACATCCTTACCGTATCATGCGTAATGCTGACTTGACAATTGATGAAGATGAAGCTGCGGACCTTCTGAAAGAGATTCAGAAGCAGTTGAAGAAACGTCAGTGGGGTGAAGTCATCCGACTGGAAGCAGAGGCAGGGATGGATCCGCGTCTTCTTGATATTCTTCGGACCGAGTTCCATATAAAAGATGAAGATGTATTTTCCATCAATGGTCCGCTGGATCTTACGTTCCTTATGAAAATGTATGGGCTGGATGGTTTTGACAGCTATAAGACACCGAAATATACACCTCAGCAGGTACCGGCACTCCGAAATGAGGATGACATTTTTACTAATGTCAGGAAGGGAGATATCCTTCTGCATCATCCGTATTATACCTTTGATCCGGTGGTGGACTTTGTGAAACAGGCTGCTAAAGATCCGGATGTTCTTGCTATTAAGCAGACCCTGTATCGTGTAAGCGGAAATTCTCCGATCATAGCGGCGCTTGCACAGGCGGCGGAAAACGGAAAACAGGTATCGGTACTTGTGGAACTGAAGGCTCGTTTTGATGAAGAACATAATATCGTGTGGGCAAAGATGCTGGAAAAAGCAGGCTGCCATGTAATCTATGGACTTCTTGGATTGAAAACTCACAGTAAGATCACGTTGGTGGTACGTCGTGAGGAAGAAGGAATTCGCAGATATGTTCATCTTGGTACCGGTAATTATAATGATTCTACCGCAAAACTGTATACAGACTGTGGTATTCTCACCTGCAATGAAAAGATTGGGCAGGATGCAACGGCAGTGTTTAACATGCTGTCCGGATATTCGGAACCGAGTACATGGAACAAGCTAGTTGTGGCACCTTTGTGGATGAGAAACAGATTTTTGCATCTGATCGAAATGGAAGCAGAACATGCACGCAAAGGACAGAAGGCTCACATCATAGCGAAAATGAATTCTCTTTGTGATCAGGAGATTATTGCAGCATTATATGCGGCTTCTGCGGCAGGTGTGAAGATTGATCTGATCGTAAGAGGAATCTGCTGTCTGAAAACGGGTATTCCCGGAATCAGTGAGAATATTACTGTGCGTTCCATCGTAGGAAATTTCCTTGAACATGCCCGTATTTTCTATTTTTACAGTAACGGTCAGGAAGAAATCTATATGGGAAGTGCGGACTGGATGCCGAGAAATCTGGACAAACGAGTGGAGATTATATTCCCGGTGGAGGATGAAAACATTAAAAAAGAACTGATGCATATTCTGGATGTACAGCTTTCAGATAATACGAAAGCACACCTGCTTCAGCCGGACGGATCCTATATCAAACCGGACAGACGGGGAAAAACACCTATCTGTGCACAGGATTTCTTCTGTACAGAAGCAATTGAGAGAAATAAAAAATCAGACGATACTAAAGAGTATAGAGTATTTATACCCGCAGAACCGATGGAACAGCAATAATAATAAAGTGATAAAGTCGACAAATGAGCCTGACATCGATTTCTTCGTGCTTTACACTCTCAAAATCGATGAAAATATGAGCAAGCAGCCATTTTTCACAGAAAAATGGCTGCTTGCTCATATTTAGCGCTTAGCTGAAGGGGAACGACCTGCTTCAAAAACACACTACTCGAATATCTGCACGTTTTTGTAAGCTTTTTTTAAAGACTTTTGCAGATGACCGTGCTACAATCTTTGTAGTTACAGCAAATGATTATAGGGGAACGTTAATAGGGAGGTTACAGATGAACGAGACGAATATTTTGGTTGTAGATGACGAAAAAGAGATTGCGGATCTTTTAGAATTATATTTAATCAGTGACGGATTTTGTGTAAAAAAAGCATATGATGCGGAAGAATCAGGGAGACAAATAATGTTCCGATTATTATGGTGAGTGCGAAGACGCAGGAACTGGATAAAATTGTGGGACTGACAACAGGTGCAGATGATTATGTGACAAAACCGTTTAATCCGCTGGAGCTGATGGCAAGAGTAAAATCACAGCTCCGCAGATATCGGGAATTAAATCCTGCCCAGGAAAAGAAAGAGGAATCCAGTATGATCGTGCTTCGCAATATGCGGATCAATAAAGAGACTCATCAGGTTTTTGTGGATGAGGAAAGTATTAAGCTGACACCGATTGAGTTTGATATTCTGTATTTACTGGCTTCGCATCCGGGAAGGGTATTCAGTACAGATGAAATATTTGAACAGGTTTGGCATGAACGAGTATATGAGGCAAATAATACCGTGATGGTGCATATCAGACGTCTGAGAGGTAAACTGAAAGATGATACCAGAGAGGACAAGATTATAACAACGGTCTGGGGGGTAGGATATAAAATTGAAAACTAAATTCATAAAAAGTTTTGAAGAAAGGCTTGCATTTTATATCTTTATCAGTGTGATTGTCACAGTGGTGGTGGAGACACTGACTTCTCTGTGGTTTATGGGTTACCGCAGTTCCATGATAGGACCGGATGGATTAAATCCGGCTGTTCGTGGCTGGATCCTTCTTTTAATGGGAATCCTTGTGTTCGTATTGTGTTTTTATTATCTGATCCATGATTATATGAAGTATATTCGGATCATTGCAAATGGAATAAAAGATATTGCACAGGGCAATTTTGATACGGAGATCCCGGTCAGATCTCTGGATGAATTCGGTGAGATGGCATCTTACCTGAATCGGATGCAGGAAAACATCAAGGAGATCATGGAAAGAGAGAGGGTGGCAGAGCATACCAAGAATGATCTGATTTCCAGTGTGGCACATGATCTGCGTACTCCACTTACATCAATCATAGGATATCTGGGATGGGTGAGAGAACAGCCTGACCTGGATGAAAGGACACGTCGGAAATACCTGGATATTGCTTATCGGAAAGCGCAGCATCTGGAACAGCTTACAAATGAACTTTTTGGCTTTGTAAAGCTGGAACACAGGGAAATGAGCCTGCATGTGGGTATCCTTGATATCCGGCAGCTTTTGGAACAGCTTCTGGATGAATGTTATCCGAGCTTTGAAAAATATGGTTTGGAAAATGAGTTTTTATGCCGGGAAGAAAGAATTATGATGGAAGGAGATGGAAATCTTCTTGCTCGCCTTTGTGAAAATCTTTTGAATAATGCTGTAAAATACGGAAAAGATGGGAAATTAATCCGTGTGGAACTGGAAAAGAAAAAAGAATCCGCAGTGATAAAAGTAATCAATTATGGATATGTGATTCCGGAACAGGAGCTCGGAAAGCTGTTTCGGAAGTTTTATCGTGTTGAACATTCCCGGTCTCAGGATACCGGAGGTACCGGTTTGGGACTTGCCATTGTGGAACAGATCGTTCAGCTTCATCACGGAACGATATCTGTAAAAAGTGATTTACAGGGAACTGTATTTGAAGTTGTTCTGCCGCTTGCATTTTTACATGAAGATCTTGTGTCCACAGATGTATCTGAAAAAAAGTAGGAGGAGTTAATCGATGAATATAAAAAGAATCGTAAGTATACATGGAATTTTCCTTTGTATACTGTTATTTCTTCTTCCTGTATCTGTCAGGGCAGAGGATACGGTGAACATGAATCTGAATTATGGTTTTCAGAATAATGCAAAATCCGGTTCCTGCTTTCCCCTAAATATCGATTTAGAGAATACCGGAGATGCTTTTCGTGGAAGTCTGGAAATATCCGTTCCGATCATAGGTGATAACATGGGAATCACCAACAGTTTATGGATGGGAGTCAGTGAATGGGGGAACAATAACAACCGTGTATACCGCTATCAAAAAGAAATAGTGCTGGAAAAAGGGGAAAAAAGGAAAGAGACATTTTATCTGGAACTTCCTGCATTCGAAGGATATCTGGAAGTAAGAGTAAAATCCGACAATACGATTCTTTGTGAGAATCGTCTTACCTGTGGATTCTCAGAAAACAGTTCACGGATTCTGGTAGGAATCGTATCCACCGACCTAAATGGTATGGAGTCATTGGATGGAATGCAGATTCAGGCAGATAATGGATATGGTCTTGAGTCTTTTGTGAAAACAATTCCGTTACAGGCAGAGGATATTTATCCCAATCCGGATGCGTTCAGCCAGCTGGATGTATTGATTGTAGATCTTGGAACGGAATTTTCTATAGAACAGCAGATCGCTCTGAACAGATGGAAAGAAAACGGTGGATTTTATATTGAAAGGAACGGAGAAGACCTGTATGAATTGTTTTGTGGTTTCCTGAACGGAGAAAGAAGTTCCGATTTTCAGAAACATCTGGATCAGATGATATCTTATTCCTTCGGTGACGATGGAGGAGTAAGCCAGGTTCCTGTCAGGGTAAAGCCTTCTATGGGGAAATATCTGATTATCCTTTGTATTTACGCTGTGGCAGTAGGTCCGGGAGTTTATCTTCTTCTGCGAAAAAGAAATAAAAGAAAATATCTCTGGTCGTATATATGTATATTGTCTGTTGCTTTTATGGGAATCATCAGTATTATGGGAAAGAGTACCAATCTTTATGCACCGATTATCAGCTATAACGGACTCTATGAACAACAAAATGAAGTGTGGAGCGAGACTTTACAGATTGGAATACAGGCACCCTATAATTCTGCGTATCATTTATATCTGGACAATGAATACCGCCTTTTGCCACTGAACATAGGTTCCGATAGTATGAAAGAATATCGCATGGACACTTCAGAAAGTATTGTCATACAGATGGGAGAAAAAAACAACCGAATAACCATGGACAATATGGCATCGTTTGTGCAAAATTGCTTTAAGTTAGAAAAAAACAGAGAAACCGGAACGAAACAGATGCAGCTTTCTTTGCAGGGGGATGGAAAACAAGTGTCCGGCAGCTGGAAAAATTCGACCGGATATAATATCTGTAAAGCCATTCTGGTGATGCAAAATCGAGCTGCGGTTCTCGGTGATCTGGAATCAGGAAAAGAAAAAACGATAACGGAAAGTACTTTGTATTCCTGCGGAAATGGTGGAATTGAGCTGCTGATAAAAGATCTTATGGATTTTCATGAATTTCAGTATCCGGATTATGAAATAACAAATCTTTCATCACAGGTTTGGTCTGCTCTCAGAGACAGGGATCCGGATCAGATTTATCTAATAGGAATAGTAACAAATCCAGATTTGAGTTTTGAAGGCGATTCCGGATATAAGATTTATGGTTCCACACTTTTTCAGATGGCTGTAGATGTGGATTGGAACAGCGATGGTTATCTCTGGTGTCCCAATATGGAGGCATATGGATTTTCCAGAAATGGAGAATTTAGTTCAGAGACAAATCTGATCAACGGAAAAGAAGCAACGGTGGATTACAGGACGGATCAGATTACAGAGTTGAAAGTTATTTCATTTTCTCATGCAGATTATGATGATGATAAGTATTATTTCCCGTTTATAGGTAAAGTTGCTCTTTATTGTTGGGAAACAGATACATTTGAGGAAATACAGAATTGGGAGACAACATTGGAGGGCGAGAGACTGAATCATTTTTTGTCAGAAAACGGAACCATAAGAGTAAGATATTTATTGGATGATACCATCAATACGGTGAATCGTTCCTGTATGCTGCCCTGTCTGACGGCGGCGGGAAAGGTGGAAAGTGATGCTTCGAATTGAAAATCTTTATAAAAAATATGATTCGGTGCTGGCTTTGGATGGTCTGAATATGGAGATTCATAAAGGAGAGCTTTACGGATTTGTAGGACCCAATGGAGCCGGAAAGACTACAACGATCCGGATTGTTTCCGGTCTATTAAGACAGACCAGAGGGGATGTCTGGATTGACGGAATACCGGTAAATAAAGATATCAAGATTCTAAAAAGCAAGATTGGTTATATACCGGATTTTTTTGGAGTTTATGATAATCTGACGGTTATGGAATATCTGGAATTTTATGCCTCTGCGTATGGGATTTATGGGAAAGAAAGTACCCGCAGAGCCAATGAAGTCCTGGAACAGGTAGAGCTTTACAAGCTGGAAGATCGTTTGGTAGATGAGCTTTCAAGAGGAATGCAGCAGAGGTTGTGTCTGGCAAGAGCTCTGATTCATCGTCCGCAGCTGCTGGTCATGGATGAACCGGCATCCGGCTTGGATCCGGGAGCCAGAAAAGTATTTAAAAATGTATTGAGAAATCTTTGCAGAGATGGATACACAGTATTGATCAGTTCCCATATCCTGTCAGAATTGGCAGATATGTGTACGAATGTGGGGATTATCAATCAGGGGAAAATGATTCTTCAGGGAGAAATGGAAGAGATTATGTATTCTATTGACAGCTCCAATCCGATTATCATTACAGTTTTTCAGAATATGGGACAGGCATTGGAACTGTTGAAACGGCATCCCCTGGTAAAAAGGATTTCTATTGATAGAAACAAAATTTCCATACTCTTTTCAGGCAGCCGGGAAGAAGAAGCTTTTCTGGTGAAAGAATTGATTGATGCGGGAATTATGATTTCATCATTTACGCGGGAGCATAACAGTCTGGAATCCGTGTTTTTCCATCTGATCGATCCTGAGTCAGTAAAATCAGGGAAGACGGACAGGCGGGAGGAGAAAAAAGATGAGAATGAATCCTGTTCTTGAAAATGATATGAAGAGAAATATGAGATCCATGAAAAGTTCATGGGTTGTCTTTGGGATTAATCTTTTGCTTACTATAATATCAGTTGCAGCTTATTTTGGAACAGCCAGCCCAGGTGGTTATCTTTCATCCGGACAGTATCGGTATCCGGTAAAATGTTATATGCTCATAGCATATACTCTATTTTTTATGATCTATCTTCTGGTACCGGGAATTGCCGGAGGTTCTATCGCAATTGAACGGGAAAGGAAGACACTGGATATTCTTCTTACGACCCATCTCAGTCCATGGAAAATCGTGCTGGGTAAGCTGGAATCATCTTTGAGTATGATTTTTCTGATTGCTTTTTCGACACTTCCGGCAGTATCTCTGATACTTATTTTTGGAGGTGTTTCGGTAGTTGATCTTCTGGCTTTGGTGGTTATTCTTGTTATCTCAGGAATCTTTATCGGAAGTATTGGGATTTTTTGTTCCGCTATGATCAGAAAGTCAACAGTGGCAACAATTGTTTCCTATGTGATCGTTATGATGCTGATTCTGGGAACAGTGGCAATCCTGATGGCTGGTCATCATTTTCTTGAGGCGCGGGCACAGCAGATGGGAAATTATAACAGTGTAAATATGGGAAGATGGATTTTTCTATTGCTATTGAATCCTCTTTTTAGTTATTTCGGTCTACTGAGTCATCAGGTAGGAAGCGGCAATGAACTGTTGGAAATCTGCAACTACTTTGGTGAGTATTCCGGTAGTATGGTTGTAAGGCATATGCTGCTTATTTCTATCATGGTTCAGATCGTATTGTCTGCAGTACTTTTGTACGCAGCCGGGAAAAATATAAATCCTCTGCGCAAGTGACAGAGGATTTACAGGTTTTCCAGCAGAGAGGATGGAACTTTCAGATTGCCTTTACCACATCCCATATCAATAGATGGTTTGTTGGAACCATGAAAATCCGATCCGCCTGTGATAAAAAGATTGTATTTACGGGCCAGACAGCGCATATTTGTTTCATCCATACCTTTATTGGATGAATAGATTGCTTCAATTCCATCAAGACCACTTTTTACAAGGAGAGAAGTCAGTTCGTCCAGTTGTTCACGCGTCAGATGATACAAAAGGGGATGAGCAAGAACTGCCTTGCCTCCGCCACGGTGGATTAGCTTCACAGCCTGAAAAGGCGTGACCTTTTCCCGTGGACGAAGCAGGGAGCATGATCTCCCAGAAAACGGTTGAATGCTTCCGGAATCGTGTGTACCTGATGGGTTTCCACAAGAAAACGGGCAAAATGTGCCCTGGTCCAGACACTGTCAGGAAAAAGCTTCAGCATTTCTTCATAGGAGATGGAAAGTCCCTGATCCTGCATTTTCTGTATGATTTTATGGTTACGTTTTTCTCTTTCAAGCTGAAAATCCCTCAGATTATCCTGAAAATAAACGTTTTCCGGTTCTATATTTAACCCAAGAATATGAATATCCCGGTTTTTCCAGGAGGTAGAAAGTTCAATACCCGGAATCACAGTCAGATCTGTGCCCCGGGCAGCTTCCTGTGCTTCTCCTATACCGGCTGTTGTGTCATGGTCTGTCAGTGCAAATGCTCTCAGCCTTTTTTTTAATCCAAGTGTTACCAGCTCGGAGGGAGTGAAAGTACCATCCGAGCTGGTAGAGTGAACGTGAAGATCAATGTATTGTTCTTTCATGAGTATTCCTTTCTATACAAAACAATATAAAATGTGTAAACAGTATATCGTGACAGAATCGAAAATGCAAGGATACCTATATGAAAATGTTACAATTATGACACAACTTGAAAGTATAATATGAGACAAGGCAAAAAGGTCAGTCACGGCATACTTGCATGCCTGTGGCTGACCTTTCTGGAACCGTTAAATTGGCATATAGTCGATGAATAATTCAAATATCTTTATTTGTATAAGGGGGAACCAATGATATGTTGAAAATACTTGTAGTCGAAGATGAAAAAGCAATTTCCAATCTGATCTGTAAGACATTACGAGAAGAGGGATATCATTGTAATGCGGCTTACGATGGAAAAGAGGGAGCGGATCTGATAGAGAACAATGTGTATGATCTGGCTCTGTTGGACATTATGCTGCCTTATATCAATGGTTATGAACTTCTTGAATATCTGATGCCGACCGGTACACCAACCATATTTATTTCCGCAAAAGGACAGGTCAACGACAGGATACGCGGACTGAAAATGGGTGCAGATGATTATCTTGTAAAGCCTTTTCAGGTAGGGGAACTGGTGGCAAGAGTGGAATCTGTATTACGCAGAGTAGGAAAAAGCAAAAAGATTCTGACTGCCGGAGATGTGGAGGTTAATCTGGATTCCAGAATTGTCACAAAAAATGGCAAACCGGTGGATCTTACTGTGAAAGAATATCGTCTGTTGATTGAACTGATACAAAATAAGAACGTAGCTTTGTACAGAGAGCGTTTGTATGAAAAGGTATGGGAGGAAGAATATCTGGGAGAAACAAGAACATTGGACTCTCATATTCAGAGACTGAGGAAAAAACTGGATTGGAACGATAAAATAAAGACAGTGTTCCGTATCGGTTATCGTCTGGAAATATAAAGGTGCCGGCTTATGAAACTTTTTTCGAAAATATTTCTATCTATTATGTTAATCTTTACATTGGCATTATCCCTTCAAGAATATGCCGTTATTTCCTACAGTTTTCAGGAATCTATTGAGAGAGAACGCAGCGACGGAATCAGTCAGTTCCGTCTGCTTCGTTATGCGCTGCAGAGCAGTATGGTTAGGAGAAAGCAAAGCGAGGAGCTGGGTTTTGACACATTGCAGAGTGTGGGAGAAGAAATAGGTGCTCTGGTACCGGATGATTGTGCAATGGAGCTATATTGCGATATGGGCGGAGAATACTATCTGCTTTACAACAATGAAGATAAAAAAACGGAAGAGAGACTGAAAAATTATGAGACAGGAATAGTATATACTTCTATTGACCAGGAAAATAATCAGTATTATATGAAAGTAGAAGGAACGGTTACACAAACGGGATATCAGTTGGCTCTGATTATGAAAAAGAATATTACGGATGTGTTTCAGAGCAAACATGAGTTGGAACAGACCAGCAGAATCCTTTATCTGGCCATTTTGGCAGGAGCGGTCTGTCTCTGCTTTGTAGTCTCTTATTTTATTACGAAACCGATTAAACAGCTGCAGGCATCCACTGAGAAAATCGCTGATGGTGAGTATGAAGAACGGGTAGTGATTCATACAAGAGATGAAATCGGAGAGTTGGGCAGGAATTTCAACCAGATGGCAGAAAAAATACAGGAAAATGTGGAACAGATTCAGCTGGAAGCACAGAAAAAAGAACAGTTTGTATCGGATTTTGCCCATGAACTTAAGACACCACTTACCTCAATCATCGGATATGCGGACAGAATCTATCAGTCGGACATGGGAAGAGAGGAAACAAAGAAAGCAGCAGAATATATTTTTTCTGAGGGGATGCGTCTGGAATCTCTGGCTTTCAAAATGATGGATCTGGCTGTACTCAATAAGCAGAAAATGATCAAAGAAGTGATCAATGTAAAAGAACTGGAAACGGATATTCAGATGACATTCGAAAAAATTATGGGAGAAAAGGGAATCACTTTTAAAGTACTTCTGGAAGAAACCTGGATCAAAGTCGAATATGATTTTTTTAAGACATTGCTGGTAAATCTGCTGGACAATGCGATCAAGGCGGGAAGCAGTAAGATTGCATTTACAGGAAAAATACGGGAAGAAGGATTCTATGAATTTCGGATTACGGATAATGGATGTGGAATTCCCAAAGAAGATCTGGAAAGAATTACAGAAGCATTTTACATGGTGGATAAAGCAAGATCCCGAAAAATGAATGGAGCCGGACTGGGACTGGCTATCGCTCAGAAGATTGCCGTTATGCATGGGACTGCTTTGCAGTATCAGAGCAGACAGGGTGTGGGAACCAGTGTGCTTTTCCGGATAAAGAGGGAGGATGCGGCGAATGAAGAAGATTAGGAACGGATTTATTACAGTACTGCTTGTATTTGCCATTGCTGCAGGTGGTATGTTTTCAACTTCATGGCTGCTTGGCAGGATGGAGAGACAGGAACTTGAGAGAAAAACGGAGGATATCCATGAAGAAATTACTTTAAGTGAAGAAGAGACCGATCATCTGGTTCTGGTATTAAAGGCACTGGAAGAAGATAACCTGATAAACAAAGCGGAAGGAAGCGGGGCGAGCATTCCGAAAGAAAAAGCATGGACGATGATGCGACAGACGCTGGAAGAGATGGACTATCTGATGTTGTATGAATATTTTCCGGATTTTAAATATTTGATCAATGGTGAATATCAGTGGGAAAAATGCAAGTTGCTTGCAGATGAAAATAATCTTTCATTGGAGATTTATCAGATCAGTATTATTCTGGTGGGAGAAGCAATAGGGGTGGAAATAATATCTATGATGGATGCACGTTCCGGTCTGCTGATTTCTTTGGATATTTCTTTTACTACGAATGAAGAGAGTATAAATAAAATCAATGAGGAAAACTATCAGAATGTGTATGACGAGGGGTATGATGACGATTTTGCAGAAGCAAATGGACTGGAAAATGATGCCGGAATCGATAAGGATGAACAGATGATTCTTAAAACAGGATATTCTCTGGATATTATGCGGGATTATGCCATGATGTATTATTCCATCAACACAAATTTTGACTTTTCCATAGAAAAAGAATCGGGGCAATATTACTTATTAAAATCCAGAGATAAGGACTATTCCCTGGAGATTACACAGGAAAACACAATTTTTCATTTCCAATTACATAAATTTGATTTGTAACTGTGTAGAAAACAGGGTATAATGATAATGACTTGATATCAGGTTAAAGTGATTTTACGCTGGAATCAAAATACGGATGAGGGGTACAGAACATGTACAGGAAAATGGAAAAAGAGGTGAGTGTATGAAATTCGATATGCACTGCCATACAAAAGAAGGCTCTATGGATGGTAAGGTAATGATTGAGGAGTACATCAAAGTACTGAGACAAAAGGGATTTGGAGGTATGCTGGTATCTGATCACAATTCCTATGACGGCTATAGAGAGTGGCGTGATTCAATTAAAGGAAAAACATATACGGATTTTGTAGTACTGAAGGGTGTAGAATATGATACGATTGACTGTGGTCACATGTTGGTGATCATGCCGGAAGGAGTAAAACTGAAAATCCTGGAACTGAGAGGACTGCCGGCACAGATTTTACTTATGATCGTTCATCGATATGGAGGAATTGTGGGACCGGCGCATCCTTTTGGAGAAAAATATCTGAGTATCATGAAAACACAGGCCAGAAAAAAGTTTTATTTGGAAAGAATCAAAAGTCTGATGAGTCAGTTTGACTTTGTGGAGATTTATAATGCCTGTGAATCGGATGAAGTCAATGAGCAGGCGAAACGTCTGGCCAGAAAATTCCATAAACCGGGGTTTGGAGGCAGTGACGCTCACAGAATTGACTGTATCGGTATGGGATATACAAAACTTCCTGATGAGATCCGGTGTGAATCGGATCTGATCCGTTATGTAAAAAACACACCTTACATCAGCTGTGGAGGTACCAGATATGTACGTACCACAAAAAATCGAATGGGTCCGTTCAGTCAATTGTTTGTTCAGTCCTTTAATATCTATAACAGGAGTGGTGAATGGCTCCGCAGGAGAAAAAGAGAAAAAGAACTTCAGAATCTTTATTAAAAAAATGTAGCATATTGGAGAAATATGGTATATAATCTATTGGACTTTGAAAAGTTATAATTATATGAAAACGGGGGAATGCATCATGGAGGGAAATGTATATTCTATTTTCCGGGATCTGGCTATTATTATTGTTGCTGCGAAATTGTGCGGTATTATTGCCGGAAAATGTAAGGCGCCTCAGGTAGTAGGTGAGATCATAGCCGGACTTCTGATTGGTCCCAGTGTATTTGGGCTTGTTCAGGAATCCACTTTTCTGACACAGATGGCGGAGATCGGTGTGGTTTTATTGATGTTTTTTGCCGGATTGGAAACCAATCTGAAAGATCTTATGGAGACAGGATGGAAATCATTTATGATTGCTCTGGCAGGAGTATTTGTACCACTGCTGGGTGGGTCGCTTTTGTATTTCCTCTATTATGGAATACCGCCTTTTGGTTCGGATCAGTTTTATTCCGGCATTTTTATCGGTGTCATTATGACAGCAACATCTGTCAGCATCACAGTAGCAACTCTTCTTGAGCTTGGCAAACTGAAAGAACCACTGGGAATCACGATTATGGGTGCGGCAATTATTGATGATGTGATTGGTATTATTGTGTTGACACTGGTCATTGGCTTTAAAAATCCGGAAGTATCACCGATGAAAGTTGTTACCAATACAGGACTGTTTTTTATTTTCGCTGTAGTCCTGGGAGTGGGTGGTTATCATGTGTTTAAGATACTGGATGATAAATATCCACATACCCGAAGAATTCCAATTTTTGGACTGGTTCTGTGTCTGTTCCTTGCTTATGTGGCAGAGACGTATTTTGGAATCGCAGATATTACAGGAGCCTATGTGGCGGGTATTATTCTGTGTAACATCAAAGACTCTGAATATATTGCAAGGAAGATTGATATCAGTTCCTACATGTTTTTTGCACCGGTATTTTTTGCAAGTATCGGTATCAAAACTTCTCTGCAGTCCATGAATACATCTTTGTTGGTATTTTCACTGCTGTTCGTAGCTGTCGCTCTTCTTGGTAAGATTGCGGGGTGCGGCGGTATTGCACGGCTTCTGGGCTTCAAAGGAAGGGATACACTGAAGATCGGAGTCGGAATGATGACCAGGGGTGAGGTGGCACTGATTGTTATGCAGAAAGGAATCAATGAGGGAATGATCGATTCATCTTTTTCCACATCAGTGATTTTGTTGATTGTCATATCATCAATTATCACTCCGATTATTCTAAAGCTATTATATGCGAAAAAAAAGACCGCTTAATAACAGGAGGAGATTATGAAAAAAGTAGTAAAATTTGGAGGCAGTTCACTGGCAAGTGCCGAACAGTTTAGGAAAGTAGGCGAGATCATCCGTTCTGATGAGGGACGCAGATATGTAGTACCGTCTGCACCGGGAAAGCGTTACAGTGATGATATCAAAGTAACGGACATGCTGTATGATTGCTATCGTGCGGCAGCGACAGGTGAGGATTTCAGTAAAAAGCTGAAAAGAATTCAGGCACGTTATCAGGAAATCATTGATGGTCTGGGATTGAATCTGTCATTAGATGATGATTTTGCTGTGATCGCAGAGAATTTTAAAAATCAAGCCGGAAGTGACTATGCAGCTTCCCGTGGAGAATTTTTAAATGGTAAGGTGATGGCTGATTATCTTGGATATGAGTTTGTGGATCCTGCCAACCATATTTTCTTTGATGAAGAAGGAAATCTGGACGCAGATATGACGAATGAAAGTCTGGCTGCAAAACTGAATGATATTGAAAGAGCAGTAATTCCTGGATTTTATGGTGCTAATTACGACGGAAGTGTGAAAACCTTTTCCAGAGGTGGTTCTGATGTCACAGGGTCAATTGTAGCAAAAGCTGTGCGGGCGGATATTTATGAGAACTGGACTGACGTATCCGGTTTTTTGGTGACAGATCCGCGTATTGTTGACAATCCGGAAGTGATTTCTACGATTACATATAAGGAATTAAGAGAACTGGCTTATATGGGTGCTACAGTTCTTCATGAAGATGCAATTTTTCCACTTCGCCAGGAAGGAATTCCAATCAATATCCGCAACACCAATCGCCCGTTAGATAAAGGAACTATGATTGTGGAGAGTACTTGTAATAAACCAAAGTACACGATCACAGGCATTGCCGGAAAGAAAGGCTTTGCGTCCATCAATATTGAAAAAGATATGATGAACTCTGAGATTGGCTTTGGAAGAAAAGTACTTCAGGTATTTGAAGAAAACCATTTATCTTTTGAACATGTACCGTCCGGTATCGATACCTTTACTGTATATGTACATCAGGATGAATTTGAAGATAAAGAGCAAAATGTGATAGCAGGTTTGCATCGTGCAGTTCAGCCGGACAGCATTGATCTGGAGTCAGATCTTGCGTTGATTGCTGTAGTTGGACGCGGTATGCGAAGAAACCGCGGCACAGCAGCGAGAATTTTTGCAGCATTGGCACACAGCCATGTAAATGTGAAAATGATCGATCAGGGTTCCAGTGAACTCAATATTATTATCGGTGTAGAGAACAGAGATTTTGAAACCGCAATTCGTTCCATTTACGATATTTTTGTACTCTCACAGATCTGATCCTGCAGGATCAACATAACAGAATAACATTGCAGATATTTTTGAAGCTGCCGCAGACATGACGGATCATTCGGTTATTCTGCGGCAGTTGCATTGAGTAAATCCAACACGGAGAAAGGAAAAATGAAAATGAATCAGTTGAGGCCTCATCATGGAATGTGTCTCGCCTATTTTCGAGGAAAAGGATATAGTGAAGATTTTGTAAAAAATATGGCAGAAATAAAAGAGCAGCTGGCCCGGAATCCACTGATAGAGCTTACGGATCAAACAGATCGAATATGCGGAAGCTGCCCGAATAATGAAGCCGGAAAGTGCAAAACTGCCGAGAAAGTTGCAGACTATGACCGGAGAGTGCTTGAGGCCTGTGATCTTCATCCGGACACCCTAATTCACTGGAAAGAATTTGAAAAACTGGTGGATGAAAAAATTCTGCGTGTGGGGAAAAGAGGGCAAATCTGCGGTGACTGCCAGTGGACAGAAATCTGTATTTAGTATGTGGGGAAGTCTGCGTAAGCGCTGGATCTTCAGGCTCACTAACTCCAATGCTTCTGAAACGGATGGCTCCATTCTCTACACGCATCCTCACGATACAAAACACTAGCGAACAAGGTGTGTGTTATACGATATTGGATACAGCATAATGTTTCACATGCACAAAGGTTTCGTTTGTTTTTGCTGCGTATGTCGATAAGGTTGAAACATGGATATTGCTATTGGAGATTACATATCGTTAGGAAAAATGGGCATCTGGTGTTTTCTTTAAGAGCATTGGGACAAGTGAGCCTGAAGATCCAGCGCTTACGTAGACTTAGGCGCGACGGCTCTCCGGAGCGTCTTAGTCGGAGTTAGCGATTAGCTGAAGGGGAACGACCTGGCTCTTAAAGAAAATACCAGATGTCCATTTTCCTTCATGAACGAAATCGTATACTTCACATTGACATCCATTTTGTATGTATGCTATAATATGACACAAAGTTGAAATGAATTTGTAACAATTAAAAGGGGTAATTTGTGATGAGACATAATAAGAAAGCTATATTGGCAGGAATCGTTCTTTGTTGTATGCCACTGGTATCTGCGTGTTCTTTTAAGGATACATTGGAGATTTTGTGGAATGGCGAAGATAAAACAGAAAAGACAGACACAGTGAATGCACAGGCGACTTTGGAAGCTGCCAATATCGATGAGAATGTGGAAAAACCAACGATTACCAGTGAAATGGGTGAAGCTGTTACGTACAGTCTGAATGGAGAGGCTGAAGCGATTGTGATTGAAGCAGAGGTCAAGGACGGAGGAACGCTTTCTTATCAGTGGTATAAGAATAATGTGGATTCCAACGGCGGTGGTACAAAGATTGAAGGAGCAGTTGAGAGCAGTTTTGTCCCGCCTACTTCGGATCTGGGAACAACGTATTATTATGTTGTAGTTACCAATAAAGTAGATGATGGAGTCCAGATGACAGCGAGCCAAACCAAATGTGTAACGGTTACAGAAGAGGAAGCAGGTTCTGAGACAGCGACGGAAGAATCCCAGGGTACCTGGAAACAGACAGAAAGCGGCTCATGGATGTATATATATCCGGATGGAACGAATGCAGTGAGCAAGTGGGAGTATATTCAGGGTGAGTGGTATATGTTTGATGAAAATGGATATATGAGAACAGGCTGGTATCTGGATGGAGATAAGTATTACTATTTCGATGAAAATGGAGTGATGCTTCATGATACAGATGTAGAAGGATATCATCTCGGTTCTGATGGAGTGATGCAGTAAAAAAGGAATGTGGGGAGAAGCGATTCTTTCCACATTTTTTATGATGAAACCAGTTAACCATGGATAAAATCATGAAAATGAACTTTGCTTGCAATTTGCAGTGATGTTTAGTATTATGACTTTAGTGATATTTTAGATTCCGGGAAAGGATGGAAAAAGAATGAAAGATTTGATAAAAGTGGCTGTTGATGCAATGGGCGGCGATTATGCACCATTGGAGCCTGTAAAAGGTGCAATCGAGGCAGTCCATGCAAAAGAAGAACTTTTTGTATATCTTGTCGGTCAGGAGGAGGCTGTTCAGAAGGAACTTGAAAAGTATACTTATCCGAAGGAAAGAGTTCAGGTTGTACCGGCTTCTCAGGTGATTGAGACGGGAGAACCGCCGGTCAATGCAATTCAGAAAAAGAAAGATTCCTCTTTGGTTGTGGCTCTTCGTCTTGTGCGACAGGGAGAAGCCTCTGCTTTTGTATCCTGCGGCAGCACGGGTGCGGTTTTGGTAGGAGGACAGGTTCTGGTCGGAAAAATCAAAGGTGTGGAACGGGCACCCTTAGCACCGCTTATTCCGACAGAGAACGGCTTTTCTTTGTTGATTGATTGTGGAGCGAATGTAGATGCAAGATCTTCTCATTTGGTGCAGTTTGCCAGAATGGGATCCATCTATATGGAGAATGTGATGGGGATAAAGAATCCCCGGGTTGGTCTGGTGAATATCGGTGCGGAAGAAGAAAAAGGAAACGCCCTGGTGAAAGAAACTTTCCCGCTGCTGAAAGAGTGTAAAGATATCAATTTTATCGGCAATGTAGAAGCGAGAGATATTCCAAAGGGGGTATGCGATGTTGTAGTATGTGAGGCTTTTGTGGGAAATGTGATCCTGAAGCTTTATGAAGGTGTGGGAGGTACACTGATCAAAAAAATCAAAGACGGAATGATGAGTTCGTTAAGAAGTAAAATCGGCGCACTTCTTGTAAAACCGGCGCTGAAAGAGACAATGAAAACTTTTAATGCCAGTGAGTACGGTGGTGCACCTCTTTTAGGATTGAAAGGTCTGGTAGTAAAAAGCCATGGAAATTCCAAAGCAAATGAGATCAGAAACTCCATTTTTCAGTGTATTACTTTTGCGCAGGAAGATATCTGCGGAAAAATAAAGGAACACATTACAACAGAGAAAAAGGAGGGATAATCGAATGGAACTGGAAAAATTACAGAATATTATAGCAGATGTGCTGAATGTAGATACATCTGAAGTAACCATGAATACCACATTCACAGATGATCTGGGAGCGGATTCCCTGGATGTATTTCAGATCCTTATGGGAGTTGAAGAAGCTTTTGATATTGAAATTGACCAGGAAGAAGCGGAAAAAATTGTTTCTGTGGGAGATGCGGTGGAAGCCATTAAAAAAGCGATTGAATAAAAATAAATGAGGATGTTGTGAGAAGTTTTGATCCGCAGCATCCTCTTAGAAAGTTAACAGGTGAAAAGAATGTTGAATAAGATACAGAAACTGGAAAACAGGATAAAGTATCAGTTTCAGAATAAGGAACTGCTGGAAACAGCTCTCAGACATAGTTCCTATGTCAATGAACACAGGATGAATCGTCTTGACTGCAACGAAAGGCTTGAGTTTTTAGGCGATGCTGTATTGGAGCTGGTGAGCAGTGAGCATTTATTCCAAAATTATCCTCAGATGCCGGAGGGGGAATTGACTCGTCTTCGGGCAAGTCTCGTATGTGAACCTACTTTGGCATTATGTGCAAGAGAACTGGGGCTTGGAGAGTATCTGAGTCTGGGAAAAGGTGAGGAAATGACCGGCGGCCGTCACAGAGATTCTGTCACTTCCGATGCTATGGAAGCTGTGATCGGAGCGATCTATCTGGATGGTGGATTTGCTAATGCAAAAGAGTTTATTCTCAGGTTTGTACTGAATGATATCGAACACAAAAAGCTCTTTTTCGATAGCAAGACTATCTTTCAGGAAATGGTGCAGGGGAATATTCCGGGCGAAATTTCTTATCATATGGTGGGGGAAGAAGGTCCGGATCATGACAAGATATTTTCTGCGGAGGTTTGGATCGGAGAAAAGTTCATGGGAACAGGAAGTGGAAGAACGAAAAAAGCAGCAGAGCAAATGGCTGCATATCAGGCAATCTGCAAACTGAAAAAAAATGATAAATGAGATAGAATTTTGACTGAGCAGGTGACATATGTATCTAAAAAGTATAGAAGTACAGGGATTCAAATCCTTTGCCAATAAAATCGTATTTGAATTTCATAACGGTATTACCGGAATTGTCGGACCAAATGGCAGCGGAAAGAGTAATGTAGGTGATGCGGTTCGATGGGTACTGGGTGAGCAGAGTGCAAAACAGCTCCGTGGGGGCAATATGCAGGATGTTATTTTTTCCGGAACAGAAACCAGAAAACCATTGGGTTTTGCGTCTGTTGCCATTACGTTGGATAATTCCGACCATAAGCTTGATATTGAGTATGAGGAAGTGACAGTCACCCGCCGTCTTTACCGATCAGGCGAGAGTGAATATCTCTTAAATGGTGTCAATTGTCGTCTGAAAGATATCAATGAACTTTTTTATGATACGGGTATTGGAAAAGAAGGATACTCGATTATTGGTCAGGGACAGATTGACAAAATCCTCAGTGGAAAACCGGAAGAAAGAAGAGAACTTTTTGATGAGGCCGCCGGAATCGTGAAATTTAAGAGAAGGAAGAATACTGCTCTTAAAAAACTGGAGGAAGAACAGCAGAATCTGGTTCGTGTGACAGATATTCTGTCTGAACTGACACGCCAGCTGGGCCCCCTGGAAAAGCAGTCAGAGACGGCCAGAATATATCTGAAAAAGAAAGAAGAATTAAAACAGCTGGATGTGAATATGTTTCTGGTGGAGACATCTTATATCCGCCAACAGATGAAAGAAGTGGAGGAAAAATATCAGGCTGCACAGGAGGAATTGAACCAGACCCAGAGCGTTTTTGAGCAGACAAAAACAGAGTATGAAGAACTGGAAAAAGAGCTGGAGGAACTGGATGTAAAGATTCAACAGGCAAGGGATCAGTCCGGTCAGAATGCTTTGAGGAAACAGCAGCTGGAAAGTGATATTCAAATCTTAAAAGAGCAGATTCGTGCAGCACATCAGAATGACAAACATTATCAGGAGCGGATTTCATTTATTGAGCAGGAATTATCTCGCCGCACGGAAGAGGCAAAAGGTCATCTTGCGGAAAAAGAGCAGCTGGAATTAGAAATCAAAGAAATATCAGAGAAGAAAAAAGGACAACAGGATAAACTGAATAAGCTGCGTTCAGACATTGGGATTTGCAGCGGCGAAATTGAAGAAAGTAAAAATGAAATTATTGAGATTCTAAATCAACGGGCATCAACGAAGGGAAAAATGCAAAGATACGATGCCATGTTGGAACAGATTGGAATTCGAAAAGCGGCATTAAGTCAGAGAATTTTGAAATTAAAAAGCGAAGAATCCGAACAGGCAGAGATTATCAAGGCACATCAGAAAAAATATCAGGAAATCAGTGACAGGATGGATGAACTGAATCGGGATTATCGTAAAACTGAGCGAGAAGTTGCATCTATAAGAAAGTTGATGGATGAGCAGAACAAACAGCTGGAAATCGCACAGACATCTTATCACAGAGAAGCATCCCGCCTGGAATCTCTGCGTAATATGTCAGAGCGTTACGAAGGATACGGCAACAGTATCCGAAAAGTGATGGAGCAGAAAGCACATCATCCGGGAATACACGGAGTAGTGGCAGATCTGATTAAAGTGAAGAAGAAATATGAGGTTGCCATTGAGACTGCTCTTGGCGGAAGCATACAGAATATTGTGACGGATAATGATCAGACGGCAAAATATCTGATCGAATTTTTGAAAAGAAATCGTTATGGACGTGCCACCTTTTTGCCATTAACGAACATGAGAAAAAGCAGTTTTACGAATATGGCGGCTTTGAAAGAACAGGGAGTTGTAGGAACCGCTGATACCTTAGTGGAAGCGGACGCTGCATATCACACGCTTTTGTCACAGCTTCTTGGAAGAACACTGGTAGTGGATACCATTGACCATGCCATTGCAATCGGGAGAAAGTATTCCCATTCACTGAGAATTGTCACGCTGGAAGGAGAGTCATTAAGTCCGGGTGGGTCCATGACCGGAGGTGCTTTTAAAAACAGCAGTAATTTGTTGGGAAGAAAACGAGAGATTGAAGAATTGGAGCAAAGCGTTGAGGCACTGAAAAGAGATATGCAGAAAATGCAGGCATCCATTGCCAAAAACAGAGATGACAGAAATGATCGCAGAGATCATCTGTCTGATCTGACAGAACAGCTTCAGAAATTACAGCTTTCCCAAAATACGGAAAAAATGAATATAACACAGGCGGAATCCAGAATTCGGGAAATCCGGGGAGGTTATGGACAGCTTAAGTCTGAAGGAAGAGAGATTGAAGGACAGATTCGGGAAATAAAGGAGAATAGTTCCCTTATTCAGGCAGAGATGGAACTTTCCAGTGCGAAAGAAAAAGAGCAGGAGGATCTGGTCAGTGAAAAACAGGCAGAGCTGGATGAGTATCAAAAGCAAGAGACCCAATATGCGAAAGAACTGAATGAGTCCCAGGTAGAATATACCGCTTTGGAACAGAAGCGCAGTTTCTCACAGGAAAACATTGAACGAATCCTACAGGAAGAAAAAGGTCTGAAAGAAGAACGGGATCATATCCGGATTTCTATGAAAGAAAGCAGCCAGGATATGGAGAAAAAAGAAGCAAATATTCTGGAGATTCAAAAGACTATTGAAGCAGCCGGTAAAGCGCAGATTGATAAAGAGAAAGAGATAGAAGAATATCTGAAGAAAAAAGAAGAGCTGAATACTCAGCACAAAAGTTTCTTTAAACGAAGAGATGAGCTCTCAAGTCATATCAGTCTGATGGATAAAGAGTGTTTCCGTCTGAACAGTCAGATAGAAAAGTTGGATGAGCGTCAGGAAAGTCAAATCAATTATCTATGGGAAGAATATGAGCTAACTCCCAGTCAGGCTGTAGAGTATAAGATGGAAGAAATTCCGGATCGCTCGGTGATCAGGAAAGAAATAGCAGAGCTGAAAGATTCCATCAGAAAACTTGGTAATGTAAATGTAAATGCAATTGAAGAATATAAAGAGGTATCTCAGAGACATGAGTTTTTAAGCGCACAGCACAGCGATCTTGTGCAGGCGGCAGAGACACTAAAGGGAATCATTACGGAGCTCGATGAGGGTATGCGCAAACAGTTTACGGAGAAGTTTGAACAGATCCGGATCGAGTTTGATAAAGCATTCAAGCAGCTGTTTGGCGGAGGGAAAGGCACACTGGAACTGATGGAGGATGAAGATATTCTGGAAGCAGGAATTAAAATCATTTCTCAGCCGCCGGGGAAAAAACTACAGAATATGATGCAGCTTTCCGGTGGGGAAAAAGCACTTACGGCTATTGCACTTTTATTTGCCATTCAAAATCTGAAGCCTTCTCCATTCTGTTTACTGGATGAGATTGAAGCAGCGCTGGATGATTCCAATGTAACCAGGTTTGCCCAGTATTTACATAAGTTGACAAAAAACACACAGTTTATTATTATAACACATAGAAGAGGTACCATGAATGCAGCCGACCGTCTGTACGGTATCACGATGCAGGAAAAAGGTGTATCTACTCTGGTTTCTGTCAATCTGATAGAAAACCAGCTGGATGAATGACAGGATAGTGTGTGACCGAGTAACAGGAAAGTGAGGAGTAATATGTCAGAGGAAAAGAAAGGGTTTTTCAGGCGTCTTGTAGATGGACTTGCAAAAACGCGAAATAACATTGTGGCTGGAATTGACTCTATTTTCAGTGGATTTTCCAGTATTGACGAAGATTTTTACGAGGAAATTGAAGAAATTCTCGTGATGGGAGACATTGGAATCAACACAACGACTGCTATTATCGAACATCTGAAACAAGAAGTTGCAGAGAAAAAGATTAAAGAGCCATCCGAGTGTAAACAACTTCTGATCGATGAGATCAAAAGACAGATGGATGTAGGTGATACAGCCTATGAATTTGAAAATAGAAAATCTGTTGTCCTGGTGATCGGGGTCAATGGTGTGGGTAAGACCACATCGGTAGGAAAACTGGCAGGAAAATTAAAAGATCAGGGCAAGAAAGTCATTGTTGCTGCGGCGGATACTTTCCGTGCAGCTGCAGGAGAACAGCTGAGTGAATGGGCACACAGAGCCAATGTAGACCTGATTGGCGGACAGTCGGGAGCTGATCCGGCTGCTGTCGTATATGATGCCGTGGCAGCAGCGAAAGCAAGAAATGCAGACGTACTTTTGTGTGATACAGCGGGACGCCTCCATAATAAAAAGAATCTGATGGAAGAACTGAGAAAGATTTATCGTGTCCTGGAACGGGAATACCCGGAAGCCTATCTGGAAACTCTGGTTGTCCTTGATGGAACTACCGGACAAAATGCCCTTGCACAGGCGCGCCAGTTTAAGGAAGTTGCCAATGTGACCGGAATTATTCTGACGAAGCTTGATGGAACGGCAAAGGGTGGTATCGCCGTTGCCATCCAGTCAGAACTGGATATTCCTGTAAAATATATCGGAGTTGGTGAAACGATAGATGATTTACAAAAATTCAATGCAGATCAGTTTGTAAATGCATTATTTAACGTAAAAGAGGATGAATGAGAGGGACAGAAATGCTAACATTAGAGAAATTTGAAGAAGCTTCAGAAATTGTAAAACAGGTAACACAGGAGACAAAACTGATTCATAGCGACTATTTCAGCAATATGACAGGAAACAGGGTTTACTTTAAACCGGAAAATATGCAGAGAACCGGAGCATATAAGCTTCGCGGTGCTTATTATAAAATCAGCACACTGACAGAAGAAGAGAGAGCCAGAGGACTGATCACTGCTTCCGCAGGTAATCATGCACAGGGTGTGGCTTATGCTGCGAAAGCATTTGGTGTGAAGGCGGTTATCGTTATGCCAACTACCACCCCGCTCATCAAGGTGGAGAGAACTAAGAGTTATGGTGCAGAGGTTGTGCTTTATGGAGATGTATATGATGAAGCATGTGCCCGTGCTTATGAACTGGCAGAGGAAAATGGATATACATTTATTCATCCGTTCGATGATCTGGCTGTAGCAACCGGCCAGGGAACGATTGCCATGGAAATTGTAAAAGAATTGCCGTTAGTAGACTATATTCTTGTCCCGGTAGGAGGCGGCGGTCTGGCAACCGGTGTATCCACTCTGGTAAAACTGCTGAATCCTAACATTAAAGTCATCGGTGTAGAACCGGCCGGAGCCAATTGTCTGCAGGTATCTATGGATAAAGGAGAAGTAACAACACTTCCCGGTGTGAATACGATTGCAGATGGTACAGCAGTTAAGACTCCGGGTGAAAAAATTTTCCCGTATCTTCAGAAAAATATTGATGGTATCATCACAGTTGAAGATGATGAGCTGATCGTGTGCTTCCTGGATATGGTAGAGAATCATAAAATGATTGTGGAGAATTCCGGCCTTTTGACAGTAGCTGCTCTGAAACATCTGAATGTAAAAAATAAAAAGATCGTATCTGTCTTAAGCGGCGGTAATATGGATGTGATCACCATGGCATCCGTGGTACAGCTGGGTCTGATTCAGAGAGATCGAATCTTTACAATTTCTGTACTTCTTCCGGATCGTCCTGGTGAGCTGACTCGAGTATCCCAGCTGATCGCTGAACAGCAGGGTAACATTATCAAACTGGATCATAATCAGTTCTACAGCACCAATCGTAATGCGGCTGTTGAGCTGAAGATTACAATGGAGGCATTTGGAACAGAACACAAGCAGCAGATTGTAGGCGAACTGGAAAAAGCGGGATATCGTCCGAAGCTGATTCGTCCAAATCTGTAGTCTCATCCTATTTGTCGGGCAACTTATCATTACATCACAAAACAAAAAGACGTAATCCCAAAAGGGTTATGTTTTTTTTTGTTCATAAAAAAGTGACTAAGTGAATATAATAGTAACATTTAGCGTAACGTATTGTCACCAAAAAGTAAATAAATTAAAATAATAGAAACTATTTCATTACTAGTCTAGAATGATGAAAGAAAAGGGGAACGGTATATGTCAAAATTTTCAGAGCATCTGGGACAATGTATCATGAATTCCGGAATGACGGAGAATCAGCTGGCAAGAATGAGCGGATTTAATCGCAGTTATATTGCATTGATGAAAAGCGGGCTACGAGTATCTCCGGATGCGGGAAAGATGATGAAACTGATCGACACCTTGAATCTGCCTCCATATGAATACGATGAAATCTGGTCGGAATATATCAGAGCCAGAATGGGTGATTCCGTATACGAAAGAAATCGGGCAGTGATTGATTTTCTGGAAAGCTTCAATAACAGTTCCAAAATATCAATCCGTTCATCACACAAACATGAGATATCGGATATAAAAACCGTGAATAATCGAATGGATTTGGAATATCTGATCAAAGCAGTGATGGAACAGGAGGCCTTGGATCAAAATGGTTTTATACGCATCATCATGCAGCCGGACATGCCCGTGTTGCGAAGTGTTTTGCCGGAAATTTGTAAAAACAATAAAAATCTCAGGATTGATCATATCATATGCCTGGATCATCCACCTGGTGGTGGATATCAAAAAGACGAGCTATATAATATCAGAATGCTGAAATTTCTTATACCCGTCATTATATTCAGTAATAATGAGAATTACAGGATTTATCATTATTATGATCAGGTTGCATCACATTTCAGTTCTGCTTCACTTCTGCCATGTATGGTCTTAACAAATCATTATGTGATCAATATGAATGCTTCCATGAATAAAGGTGTAATTATCAAAGATAAAGAAATAATGAAAATGTACGATAACTTGTTTCAGGAACAGAAGCAGGGATGCCGGATTTTGCTTAAATGGATCGAAGGCAAGGAAAATCTCTGTGAATTCTTCGATTTTAATAATAAAACAGAAAATGTTATGTATACAGTGTCTCATCAGCCATATGTTGGTGAACTGAAAATAGAAAATCCGGCTAAAATTATTTCTTATTGTACAAAAAAAGGTTTGCGTATATTTGCAGAGAAAGGCATAAAAGATAAAAATCAAGGGAATTATGGTGGTTCATTGAAAGTTAGCAATCGAC
>SFQZ01000189.1 GCA_004562915.1 bacterium | reverse complement strand
GTGGTACTTCTATTATACCATTTGCGGAGAGAAAATTTATATAAACGAAGCAAGAAAACCCAGTAAAATCAATGGGTTTCGGCATTTAACAAATGTCTATTAATCATTTGTTTAGGAGAGTAAAACGGTGAATTGGAGTAGAACTATATTGGATGGCATTGCCATGGCGGCATATTTTAATCTGTTTGCGGCTGTTATTGTGATTATTAATCCGCGTATCATGATGTGCAGTTATCCGAAATCCATACAGAATGATTCACCTGTGCCCCAGACTAGACAGGAACGAAAACTCTATCATTTATGGATGTATTTTGGGATGTTGCTTCCGCTGATAATTTATGGTGCTATCAGCTTCGCAAGTTGCGGAGTCTGCGATTATTGGACACTATTCTGGATGAGCTATGTTGAGTGGCTGATTATCAGTTTTTCTAGCTTCAATTTCTTTCCTCATTGGAACCGGTGCAAGCTGTTGTGATTTTATTTAAAAAAGCGATAAGGAACATATAGATATGAAATACATGGGAATGCCCATGGGAATGTGGGCGCTGTTTGGAAAGTCTTTTGAAAAACATCTGATTGCGGAGCTTTGTTTTGACGCAGACACGGCAAAATCGATATCGGTAGAAGCAAAATTGCGGTATAAGCAAATCGTTGCCGGGCTGCCGGAATTTGAAAGAGGCGATCGGTTCAAAATGAATATTGTCAGTTGTGCCCTTCTGGCTGCCTTTGTGCTCAGCATGCCGGAGCGTCCCAATGTAGAGCGTTTGACGGAGTATTATGCCGGTGCTATGATGACATCTGCTATGAAATGGTTTTGCCGCCAAAGCGGAAAAAAGAAATTCTCCGACAAGGACATCGCTTCCATGAAGGCAACGGAACATCTGAAAGCCGCCGACAGGAATCCCTATTCTTGGAATATGGAGTTTCTCCCATATCCGGACGGTAGTGGGTATGAAGCGCGTTTTACTGCCTGCGGCATCTGTACGCTGATGAGAGAACTGGGACTGGCTGACTTAGTTCCAGCTGTGTGTCGGCTGGATTATTCCATGAGCGAGGCAGGCGGCACATCAGAATTTGTTCGGGAGTATACACTTGCCTCCGGCGGTGCGTACTGTGACTGCGGATACAAAAAGAAGTAGATTGATGAACCAGTGGAGAGAAGAAGAAAACAACAATTATGATTATGGTGGCATTTTTTCTTCTTTTGTACGTTGCGGTTGTTTTTATTCATCAATTAGTATTGGAAGAAACAACTTCTACGTATGCATATCAAACCGTATCCGGACTGATTTTTTGAGTCATCCAAGGACCCTTTAGGTAAAATGAAATTGATAGTATTGTTGCAATACACCATCCTACCGGCCATGCACACCAGATTCCAGTTGCACCGAGTGCTGTCCTTGAAAAACAGAAAGCAAGCAATACACGCAGAATCAAATCTGTAAAAGTGGCTATCATAAATTTTTTCATCATACCGGCTCCCCTCAAAATTCCATCTGCTACTAACTTTGCAGAAACCACGAAATAGAAAGGCGACAGGATTTTAAGATAGATGATGCCTGTATGCATGGCAAGTTCAGTTGGATTGTCCATAAATAGTTTTAATACGATATTCCCGCTAAAGAAGTAAAGCAAGAACAGTGGGAGGCTAAGCATCCATACTAATTTGACACCAACGCCAAAGCCCTGTTTTATTCGTTCAAGCTTCATGGCACCAAGATTTTGAGCCGTATAGTTAGATATTCCGTTTCCAAGTGTGGTAAAGGAAGTAATCACCAGATTATTTAGTTTTACGGCAGCGGAATATCCAGCCATGACAGGTGCTCCGAAACCGTTAATAATACTCTGGATCATGATGTTACCTATGGAAATAAAGCTTTGCTGCAAAGTACTTGGAATGGCAATCACTACAATCTGTTTTAAAAGCTGTAAATCAAATAGAGGAGCTTTTTCTTTTTCTTCGATTTTGGCAAGTCTCTTGAATACTACAATCATTGCCAGAATGCAGCTGATTCCCTGACAGAGAAATGTTGCCCACGCTACGCCAGCTACCCCCATGTGGAATGCCTTTACAAACCAGATATCTACTGCGATATTGGACATAGAAGATATCGCCAGAAAGTAAAATGGTGTTTTGGAATCTCCGAGTGCAGAGAAGATACCGGTAGCAATATTGTAGAAAAAGACAAATGGTAATCCCCATGCGTAAATATCCAGATACAGTTTTGAATCCGCAAATACTTCTTCCGGGGTTCGAATCAACCGAAGCAGCATGCCGGAACCTGCTATTCCGATGAGCATTAACAGTACACAAACAAAACCACTGAAAATACAGGCAGTGTAAACGGCAGTTTTCATTTCTTTATAATTTCTGGCTCCAAACAGCTTGGAAACGACAACGGAACAGCCCATGTTGCATCCAAAGGCAAAGGCAATAAAAATCAAGGTGATTTCATAACTGTTTCCAACGGCAGCTAAAGCATTTTCTCCTATAAACTTTCCAGCTACCAGACTGTCAGCTATATTATAGAGCTGCTGAAAAATAATACTTCCAAACAAAGGCATACAGAATTTCCACAGTACGGTTTGTGGTTTTCCAACGGTCAGATCTTTATTCATTCAAAGACGCCTCCTTTTCTTTTAAACAGTCGATAATCAGACTGACACATCCGTCTATGCCGAAACGGCTACTGGATAGCATCATGTCATAGCTTTCCGGTTGTCCCCACTCAGTATTGGAATAGAAATCAAAGAATTGCTTTCGCATTCTGTTAATATGCTTGATTCTGTGACGGGCTCTTTTTTCGTCAATCTGGTTCCTTTCCATGACACGTTTTGTTTTATCTTCTTCGTCTGCATATATGAATATGGAAAGACGTTTTTCTTTTGGAAGGATAGATGAGGCACAGCGCCCAATTATGACACAAGGACCCTGATTTACAATCTGTTCGATTACATTTTGCTCGGCATTGTATGCCTGCTGACTTTCAGAATAAAAGGTATTTCCAATACCTGCTATATCAGCATAAGGATTTCCGCTCAAAAACTGGATACTGCTAATGGGAGTCTCTTCTGTCCTTTCAATAAATTCCTCGCTTAGTCCAGACTCCAATGATGCTTTTTTGATCAGAAGCTTATCGTAACAAGGAATGCCAAGCACTCTTGATAGCTTTTCCCCAATCTCTCGTCCACCGCTCCCATACTGTCTGCCAATGCAAATGATATTCTGCATATATGCCACCTCTTTCTGTATAAATTAGATTGTTTTTTCTTATCGGCAGTATTATAATTCCTTATAAGATATGTGTAAAATATTAATTATAATATTGAGATATATGAAATTGATATGCGAGGAACTGCAATGAACATCAGCTATGACTATTACAGAGTCTTTTATTATGTTGCAAAATACAAGAGTTTTACCGGAGCTGCCAAAGCACTTCTTAATAACCAGCCTAACATTACCAGGATGATGAAAAAACTGGAAGAGGAATTGGGGTGTACATTGTTTGTAAGGCAGCGGCATGGTATTATACTGACTCCGGAAGGAGAAAAACTGTATGCCCATATCTCCGTTGCTTTTGAACATATCCTGTGTGGAGAGGAAGAAATAGCTAGGGATAAAAGCCTGCAGTCAGGGATGGTTACGGTAGCAGCCAGCGAAATTGCACTCCATTGTGTATTGCTTTCTGTTTTGAAAACTTTCCGAAAGAATTATCCAGGCATCCGTATCAGGATACTAAACCAATCTACACCACAGGCGATTGATATGTTGAAAAAAGGACTGGCAGATTTTGCAATTGTAACAGAACCTTTTGACCTTCCCATTGGGCTTGGTTCACAGGTGCTTAGAAGCATTCGTGAAGTGCCGGTTTGCAGCACAGCATTTTCTCTTTCTACAGGTACTACTCTTACTGAAGAACAGATAAATAATTATCCATTGATTGGACTTGGGGAGCAAACAGCTTCTTTTCGCTTTTATTCAGATGTTTTCGGCAGAATGGGAATGTCCTTTACGCCAGATGTGGAGGCTGCTACAGCAGACCAGATTTTACCGATGATTAAATCCGATCTGGGTATTTGCTTTGTACTAATGGATTTTCTGGAAAAGGAAAACAGGGAGAATCTGGTTATCCCTGGTTATCCTCAACATGGCACCAGACATCCCTGCCAGAAATATTTGTCTTCTGAAACGGAGAGGTATTTCGTTGAGTATTGCAGCTTCTGAATTAGAGAACCGGATAAAGGATAAGAAGAAAGAGGAATAGCACATATTGGATTAATCATTAGAAAGCAGGTGATAATATGACACTTCAACAGTTAAAATATGTGATAACAGTGGCAGAAACAGGAACCATTACAGAAGCCGCAAACCAATTATTTATCTCTCAGCCAAGTCTGACCAATGCTATTCATGAATTAGAAAAAGAGATGAATATAGTTATTTTTAACAGAACCAATAAGGGAATCAGCCTTTCCAAAGAAGGGGAAGGCTTTTTGGGATATGCAAGACAGGTATTGGAACAGGCGGCAATTCTTGAAGACAAATATAAAAGAAATGGTGGTGGAAAAAAACAGTTCTGTGTATCAACACAGCATTATTCTTTCGCGGTTAATGCCTTTGTGGATTTGATTAAGGAATACGGACAGGAGGAATATGATTTCAGTCTTCGGGAAACGCAGACCTATGAAATTATAGAGGATGTGGCAAGGCTGAGAAGTGAAATCGGGATTCTGTTTCTAAATGATTTTAACCAGGCGGTTATTAATAAGATATTGAAATCATATGATTTGGAATTTCATTTGTTGTTTATTGCCAAACCTCATGTTTTTATCAGCAGAAGTCATCCTCTTGCAGAAAAAAAGGTAATTACGAATCAGGAACTGGAAATATATCCATACTTGTCCTTTGAACAGGGAGAACATAATTCGTTCTATTTTTCGGAAGAGATATTTTCCGAATCCGAGAGAAAGAAAAATATCCGTGTAAGAGACAGGGCAACCTTGTTCAATCTTTTAATTGGATTAAACGGATATACTGTATGCAGTGGTGTAATTGACAAGAAGCTGAATGGAAGTGAAATTATTGCGGTTTCCTTAGCTGATGAAAGTGACATGCGGATTGGGTATATTATCCACAGAAAAGGAATCATCAGCAGACTGGGCAATTCCTATCTGGAGGCACTAATGAAATACACAACAGGGGGACAGAATTTATGAAATGGATGATAGCGTCTGATATTCACGGCTCGGAATACTATTGTAATGAATTGTTGGAAGCATACAAGAGGGAGAAGGCAGACCGGTTATTACTGCTTGGAGACATTTTATACCATGGTCCGAGAAATGATCTGCCCAAAGAGTATCAACCTAAAAAGGTGATTGAACAGTTAAATGCGTATAAACAGGATATCATCTGTGTGAGAGGAAACTGTGATACGGAAGTGGATCAGATGGTTCTGGAATTTCCCATCATGGCAGATTACTGTGTCATAGCGGATGGTGAAAGGTTGATTTACGCAACCCATGGACACCATTTCCATGAGAAGAATCTGCCACTGCTTCATAAGGGGGATATCTTGCTTTGTGGTCATACCCATGTGCCGAAATGTACAGAGCATCCGGATTATATTTATATGAATCCCGGTTCAGTATCCATTCCAAAAGAAGAAAGCTGGCATGGATACATGATATATGAAAACGGCAGATTCGTATGGAAGGATTTACAGGGAAAAGAGAAAATGCGATTTCCAAAAAGAACATTAGAGCCAAGAGGAAGGTATAATGAATGTGGTAAGGACGGAAAGGATATATACGGGATAGAGGAAAAGGCAAGAAAACATATGCGAACAATAGAATAAATATGTGAAAGCATGATGTCCATAGTTTGAAACTATGAACAACATGCTTTTTTTAGTATTATGCAGACGAAAAGGCTTCGGTTATAATGCAAAGAGAAAATCAATAATTAGTTAATTGTTAAATGATTTCTTGCCAGCAGATGGACGTATACAGAGCGCCCATAGGTAAGGAGAAAAAAGGTCAGTATCCAGAAAAATTCCGGAATG
>SFQZ01000188.1 GCA_004562915.1 bacterium | reverse complement strand
GGACAAAAGCCGGGAATACTAGAAAATGTATATGTTAGAATAAGTGATAAGTTTTCTTATGAGGTTCACTTAGATACTGATGATGCCAATGCATTCTTAATTAAAAACGGTGATGAAGCAGAATTAATAGTAAAATAAAAAAGGGATGATAAAGATGAAAGTTATAGAAAGAAAAATAGGCGAATTTTTTCTTGAAAAAATAATAAAGCCTATTCGGAGCAAGCAGGATGTAATATTGCTTTTGCTTGAAACTCTTAAGTTGGTAAAAGATGTTGAAAATGGGATTACAAATGAAAGAGGAAGGATCATCATATGTATAGATAAAATGAATAGAATTTTTTACGAAACAGATGAAAAGATTTTTTCTCTTTGTTTCCCTTTTTCACTGGAAGAAAAAGAAAATCACTATCTCAGAATTTATGATAATTTGACAGACTTGGAGATAACGAATCAGATGATATCGTTATTAATAAGTATTTTAAAAAAGATGATAAATTGGGAGAGTCATTTGAAAGTGTAATGGATTTTATTATCGAAAGTGCAGAAGATTATGAATACGAAAATATTGATGATATATGGAGACTGTTATTTAAACTCTGGCATATGGAAGACGGATATATACGATACGATTATGATCCGGAACATGAAAATAAAATGATACATCCGCTATATCATCTGGATGTGAACTATTCATCAGGAGCTACATATAAATTTGGATTGACAGGTGCATTAAAGGCTGATGAATTCAAGGATATCCTAGATACAACTACGGATTGTTCATATTTGCTTGCAAAGCATACAGGTTATTAAAGTGAATATATTCTTTTCATTTGTTTTTGTACAGAGATGCAGGAGATTTATTTTGATTTTCCGCGGAAAGCAGATGTTGACATGAAAAAAGGTGTATGATACTATTTTTTTGAGAAAAATTGAAACGATGAGGAATTTTCTGAAAAATACAGGAAGATGAGTTATGTATTCAAGATTTAATATTTTGGGGCATTCGTTCCCGAGTTACTGGACAATGTTCTGCGTTGGATTGCTTTTGATGATGGCGATAAACGTTTTAAGAAGGAGAAAATTACAGTTTCACTGGTATCAGGCAGTGTTGTATACGCTGTTCCTTGCTCTGTTCAGTCTGGCAGGGGCAAAGCTTCTGTACGCCATGGAAAACTGGCAGAAGTTTTTGAGCAACGGAGTGACTCTGGACGGGGTTTCTTTTTTTGGAGCTGTTTTCTTTTTACCTTTCAGCATGTATCTTGTCTGCAGATGGAGAAGGATACCGTATGGGGCATTTATGGATTATTGTGCGCCCTCACTTATGGCAATGCTGGCTGTTTTGAGGGTGGCATGCTATCTGAACGGATGCTGCGGGGGCATTACTTATCATGTAACGGAATATACAACAGCGGTGGTACCTACGCAGATGATTGAGTGTGTGGGTGATTTGACGATTCTCGGCATATTGCTTTTAGTGGAGTGGCATTATGAAGGAGAAGGGCTTCTTTATCCCTGTATTCTGGTTTTGTATGGATGTCTGCGTTTTGTTCTGGAATTCTTCCGTGATACCCCGAAGGACTGGCTCCATTTGTCACATGGACAGTGGTTTTCTCTGGTTTCCATTGCGGTGGGAGGATATTTTCTGCACAGGCTGATGAAAAAACTTCTGGAGAAGGCAGCCCTGCAGAAACGAAAGAAAGGAAATCAGAAAAAGAAAAGATCACGAGGAAAGAGAAAATAAGCATAAAGAGAGGTGTGAGGAAAATGAAAAAAAGATTACTTTGTATTATGGTAAGTGCAGTCTTGATTCTGAACACAGGACTCACTGCGCTGGCAGGAGAGATTTCCGTTCCGGCGGCGGAAAATCCCGGGGGAATTGAGGAAATTCTCGAAAGTATGGGGGATCAGGAAGGCTTCTCTGTGATTGTGGAAGAAATGGAATCTGAAGAAAGGGAAACGTCTGTATCGGAGGAAACCGGAATCTCACAGGAGGATGAGTGGATCGCACCGGAAGATATGGAAAGTGAAGCATTCTTACCGGAAAATGGCGAGACGCAGTCGGAAGAGACGGAGATCCGGTCGGAAGAAGAGACTTTTTTGCAGGATACCGAAGTGCAGACAGAAGAGGAAGAGTTCGTTGAAACGGAAGTTTCTGCGGAAAGCGAAGTGACAGAAGAAGGTACACTGGATAAAAAAGATGACGGAGCAGCAAAATCAGGAACCTGCGGAAGCAATCTGAAATGGAAAATATCCGGGACCAAACTTACGATTACCGGAAAGGGTGAAATGACAAACTGGAGCAGAGGCTGCGACAGCAGCTATCCCGGATGGTATGATTACCGTGCATCCATTACGGAAATATCCATAGGAAGCAATGCGACCAGTATCGGAAACTATGCATTTGAAGGCTTTGTGAATTTACGGAACGTTTCGACCGGATCCAAAGTGTCTGTTGTGGGTGCCTACGCTTTTCAGGGCTGTACAAATCTTACTACCGTTACCATTAAAAAAGAAGTAAAAACCATCAACGAGCATGCGTTTGCAGATTGTGCAAATATCAGGATACTTTCTTTCGCCAGCGGCAGCAAACTTACAACCATTGGAAGTTCCGCGTTCAGCGGATGCTTTAATCTGCGTCAGCTTACGATTCCGTCAAAGGTTACGGATATCGGAACATCGGCTTTCAGCGGATGCAGCAATATGGGAAGTCTGAAGCTTGGTGCAGCGGTGAAAAATATCGGAGATTCTGCATTTAAAGGATGTTCTTCTCTGACGGGTGTGACAATTACCGGAAGTGTGGAGAATATCGGGGAATCAGCTTTTGAGGGAGACAGTGGCATCACAAAGCTTACCATCGGAAGCCATGTAAAAACCATCGGTAAAAGTGCATTCCGTGATTGTACTTCTCTGCAGTCCATTACTGTGAACTCAAAAGTGCTTGGCAGTATTGGCAATTCGGCATTCCAGAACTGCCAGTCACTGACCGCACTGAATATGCCAAACAGCCCGGCTGATATCGGAGATTCTGCGTTCCGTGATGATACAAATCTGGTTTCCATCAATATTACATCGGCAACCAATGTAGGCAGTCATGCATTCCGGAATTGCCCGGCGCTGAAAAATATTACGATGGGCGGCAGCCTTTCAAATATTGGGGGTTATGCCTTTGCAGATAATCCGGGACTGGTCAGTGTATCTGTGCCGGGAGGAGTGAAGAGCATCGGAGAATATGCGTTTACGAACGATGAAAATCTCAAAAATATTTCCATCTCCAATGGAGTTACAAGGATTGAAAAAGCAGCTTTTGAGGACTGCACAGCTCTGACTGAGATTGTTTTGCCGTACAGTATGACTTTTGTCGGTGATTACGCATTTAAAAACTGTACTGCTTTGAAACGTGCTGTAATTAACAACTGTGTGACCACGATTGGCAGGCAGGCATTCTACAATGACAGCGCACTTTCCAGTATTTCCTTTGGAACAGCCCTGAATGAAATCGGGGAGGAGGCGTTCCGAAACTGCAGCAGCCTGCGCTCGGTTCTGATTCCAAACAGTATTCTGACTGTGGGAGATTCTGCATTCCGTGACTGTACGGGACTGGAACAGTTAAAGATTGGCTACTCGATTAAAACAATGGGAAGCTATGCTTTTGCAGGATGCGGAAGCCTCAGGACAGCCTATGTTTATGGAAAGGCAGCAGAATTTAAAAATTCTGTATTTTCATCGGGAGAGAAACTTACCATTTACGGATATGAAGATTCCACAGCAAAAGAATTTGCCGGAAATAATGGCAACAGCTTTTCGGTCATCGTACAGAGCAGTCTGAACGCTTCGGATTTCTCGTTGGATAAGACAATTTATACCTGGACAGGAGGCTATATTCTGCCGACGGTGAAAAACAGCAAGAATCTGGTAGAAGGCATAGACTATGACGTTGTTTATGATTATGAAAAATATGCCGGAACACATAAGGTATCCGTATATCCGTGCAACAGCTATAAAGCATCCAACAGTCAGGGATATTTTGACCTTGCATATAAAGTGGTAAAAGGAATCCAGATCATTGGGAATGTCGCAGATCAAAAAGTGGAGTATGGAAGTAAGAGCTTTTTGCTGGGGGCAAAGCTTATTGCGGGTGATGGAAGCCTCAGCTACAGTTCCGGAAAAACCTCTGTGGCTTCCGTAAATAAAACCACAGGCGAAATAAAAATGAAAGGGATTGGAACCACAACGATTACCATCAAAGCAGGTGCTACCAAAAA
>SFQZ01000044.1 GCA_004562915.1 bacterium | reverse complement strand
TTTTATCCGTCTGGGAGATAATGTGGTATGGCAGATATCTGATTTGGATGAATTCCGTATGTTTGCGGAACCGTTTGCCAGACAGGCGGTTCAGGATGGGAGAAATGTAATATATATTCGTTTTGCCCAGCATGATCCGGTATTAAAGGATTTATCAGGAATCAAAGTGAAAGAGTTTAACCCTGATGAGGGATTTGAGGCTTTTACTGTGGCAATCCATGAAGAGATTACCCGTCAGGGAGTAGATGCATTTTATGTTTTTGACTGTCTTTCGGAACTTCAGTCTGTATGGTATACAGATCTAATGATGGGAAATTTTTTCCGAGTGACTTGTCCGTATCTGTTTGAATTGGATACGGTGGCGTATTTTCCATTGATCAGAGGAAGACATTCCTTTGATGCAGTGGCAAGAATCCGGGATACAACGCAGCTTTTGCTGGATGTGTATTCAAATGAAAAGTATGTGTACCTTCACCCTTTGAAGGTGTGGAATCGGTATTCGGACAAAATGTTCTTGCCCCACGGTTACAAAAAAAGTACAGGTCAATTTGTAACTGTGGAAGATGGCGTAGGTATGAGCCGATACTATCAGACTTTGCAAAAGATTTCAGTGAACAGCCAGGATCAGAACTATGACAGTCATGACCGTTTTTTTAATATGGCAAAAATGGAATATTCCCAGGGGCATTTCAGTGAAGATACAGAAAATCAGATTATCCGCAGTACTATGACTAAGGATAAACGATTGAGAAAACTCGTAAAACAATATTTTAAGCCGGAAGATTATTTTATGCTCCGTGACCGGATGATAGGAAGCGGCGCGATCGGAGGAAAAGCCTGCGGTATGCTTCTGGCAAGAAAAATTGCGGAGACCGAGATACCGGAATATATGGAGCACAACGAGCCTCATGATTCATTTTATATCGGTTCGGATGTGTTTTACACATATATTGTGTCCAACGGAGACTGGAAACTGAGAATCCGTCAAAGAACACAGGAAGGATATTTTGGTGTGGCTAAAGAACTGCAGCAGCATTTGCTGAATGGAACATTTCCGCCCAAAATACGGGAACAGTTTTTGAATGTACTGGAGTATTTTGGGCAGAGTCCGTTTATTGTCCGTTCCTCCAGTTTCCTGGAGGACGGATTTGGCAATGCATTTGCAGGAAAATATGAATCTGTATTTTGTGTCAATCAGGGAAGTCCGGAGGAACGCCTGGAGGAATTTGAACGGGCAGTACGTACTGTATATGCCAGTACCATGGACTATTCTGCTTTGGAATACAGACTTTTGCGAGGACTTGACAAAAAAGATGAACAGATGGCAATCCTGGTACAGAGAGTTTCCGGTTCTTATTATGGAAAATATTTTATGCCGGGAGCAGCAGGAGTTGGCTACAGCCACAGTGCATATAAATGGTATCAGGATATGGACCCGGAGGCGGGTATGCTGAGGATTGTTATGGGACTGGGGACAAAAGCAGTTGACCGAACCAAGGAAGATTATCCTCGTCTCGCAAATCTGGATCGGCCTACGGTTACGGTATTGACTACAGTAGAACAGAAGCATAAATTTTCCCAGAGGTATATTGATGTACTGGATTGTCAGGAAAATAAACTGACGGAAGTATCTATGGAAACTCTGCTCCCGGTACTTCCTCTATGGTATAAAAAAATGGTGCTGGAACATGATTATGAAGCGGAAAGTCGCCTGTATCAGATGGGCAGGAATAGAGAGGTCTGGTTTGTCAGCTGCCAAAAACTTCTGGAAAAAGAAGAATTTACATCATTAATGCAAAAAATCCTGAAAACACTGGAACGGGTATATGGAAACCCTGTTGATATAGAATATGCTGTGAATATGGATGATGAAGGCGATTTTGTGGTAAATCTTCTGCAATGCCGGCCTTTGTATCTGGGACAGGAAGGCGAGTCTGTGGATATCAAAAATATGAAACTGGAAAAAGTATTCTTTGATATCAAAGATTCTTCCATGGGAGCTTCCGGAAAAAGAAAAATAGATGTGGTAGTTCAGGTGGATCCGGTTCTTTACTATGAGTATCCGTATGGTAAAAAATATGATGCGGCAGCGGCAATCGGAAAGATTAATCGTTATTACCGGGGCAGCGGGAAACATATGCTGCTTATGACACCGGGACGTATTGGCACATCTTCGCCGGAATTGGGTGTCCCGGTTACCTTTGGAGATATTTCCAATTTCTCGGCAGTCTGTGAGGTCTCTGATAACCGAGCGGGTTATATGCCGGAGTTAAGTTATGGAAGTCATATGTTCCAGGATTTGGTAGAAGCGGAAATTATCTATGGAGCAATCTATAATAATGAAAAAACTCTTCATTATGAACCGGAAATGTTTGCCAAACTCCCGGATTTTTTTGAACAGATTTGTGGGGAGTATACGGAACTGAAAGGTATGATTCGGGTACATGAAGTAGATAATCTGTATTACTGGGTAGATGCAGTGTCCAACAGAGGGATTTGTGGTTGCTGAGAGTTTGTACTCTTGGCTCTGCCCCCTATTGACACCTCCGGAGGAAAATGCTGTCCGCATAAACTGCATTTTCAAACGATACCCTGTATTCCCATTTATTATCTGGTGAACATTTTAATTTCTTTTCTGCACAGGCTGCCATTAACGCTGCAAACAGGAAACAAAGTCTCCTGTGTTATAAACCTTCTAATAGATACGCACGGAGCGTAAGCATAACAACCAAAATTAAAGATGACTTGTTGTTTCTTTTTCAATTAGTGTAGCCGGTACCATACTTTCGTAAGGAATATAATTTTCCAGAGACTGAATCGCATTCTGCGCCATAAGGGAAATGTTCTGGTCAATGGAAGTAATCAGGCGGATGGCATAGTTGGATGCGGGGGAGTTGTCGTATCCGATTAATTCAATGGAGTTGGGAATATCAATTCCCTGCTTGATGCATTGTTTTTCAAAAAGGCTTGCTATGTCATCGTTGGAACAGAAAACACCAATTTTTTTCCCGGCATATTTTGTAGTAATATGCTGAACCAGCCTTTTCATGGATTCTCTAGCCTGCGGCATGTAAGTGTCAGTGAAATCGTTTTCAATAAAACATTCATAACACAAATTTCTCACTTCATATTCAAATCCCAGAATTCGTTTGAAAGAAGGCCAGTCTTCGCGATAATCATTATTGATATGAATAAAAACTTCACATCCATTGCGAATCAGAAGATTGGCAGCCAGCTTTCCGCCGGTAAAATTATCATTGTTAATCTGCTTAAAATTGCCGCCGGGACGTTCGATAGAAATAACAGGAAGGATTATAACACAATGGTATGAAAAGTGAAAAAAAGCAAATGTTCTGAATGGTATAATGAAAATATTTTCAATATTTTTCCATAATTTAGGAAGAATAATGTAGAATACAAGATTGATTTCTTAAAATTTTGTACAAAAACTACAATTAAACATTGTTTATAATGGCATAGGATGAAAATAATAATGAAAACGATTGATATAAAACATTTCGCAAACTATAATGAACCTGTCAACAAGAAAATAGGAGGTTCTTATGTCCGAAGAATTACTGAAACAGAATATTACCAATGCTCAAAGAGAGATAGACAGACAAAAAGATATTGTGAAACATGGTAAAATGCGTCAGCATTATCATTTTATGCCACAGACAGGATGGCTGAATGATCCGAATGGATTGATTTATTTCAGAGGAAAATATCATTTCTTTTACCAGTATAATCCGTACAGCGGTTTTTGGGACTGCATGCATTGGGGGCATGCGGTCAGTGATGATATGCTGCACTGGGAATATCTTCCGTTAGCACTGGCACCCAGTGAATGCTATGACGACTACCCGAAAGGCGGATGCTTTTCAGGTACGGCAATCGAACATGATGGAAAGTTATTTTTGATGTATACAGGAACAGCTAACGGTCAAAAAGGAGTCGAACAAACCCAGTGTATTGCATATAGCGAGGATGGTATTCATTTTGAAAAATATGCAGGAAATCCTGTCATAACCGCTCCGGAAGGTATTTCCGCAGACTGTTTCAGGGATCCAAAGGTATGGTGTCATGAAGGAATTTATTATATGGTATGTGGCGCCAGCCGTAATAAACGCGGGCTGGCTTTGATTTATAAGTCGACGGATATGCTCCACTGGACATATCTTAATGTATTGGCTGAAAGCCGCGGTGAGTGGGGATTCATGTGGGAATGTCCGGATCTGTTCCCCATGGGAGATAAATACATCCTGACGTTTTCTCCAATGGGCTCAGGAGATCACACTTCCGTATATCTGGCAGGCGATTTCGACTATGAAACAGGTAAATTTGACTGGCATACCAGCCAGGAGATTGACTGGGGACTGGATTATTATGCACCGCAGTCTTTTGTAGCACCTGACGGACGAAGAATCATGGTCGGCTGGGCAAATGAATGGGAATGGATGCCCCTTTGGAAAGACTGGGGACCAACATATAAAGAAGGATGGTGTGGATTTTTTAATCTTCCGCGAGAGGTCCGTATGATGGAAAACGGAACTTTACAGTTTGTTCCGATAGAAGAACTGAAAAGTCTGAGAAAAGAATCAAGTAAAAAAGATTTGCTTGTGGTGACGGAAGCAGAAACGATCTTAAAAGCCGGAAACGGTGTTTGTTATGAAGTGAAGTTTAAGATAGATCTCGGCAAAACAGATGCAGATACTCTGGAGTTAATGCTTCGTTGTGGCGAAGGAAGAAAAACAGTATGTACATTTGACTTTAAAAAAGCAGAAATGAGCGTAGACAGAAACGAGGCCGACGGATGGAGCAGAGGGATTTCCAGAAGTACATTATGTCTGAAAGGAAAAACGGAACTGGATGTGCATATTTTTTCAGACCAGAGTTCTCTTGAAATTTTTGCCGATCAATATCAGAATAATCATTCCAACAACATTTTTGCCGATGATTCACAGAATCAATTAAAGATTCGTGCATATGGCGGCAAGGTGGTACTCAAGGATATGGAGACATATGGATTGGAAACAAGCTGCTGATTTTTTATCTTGAAAAATGACTTTAGAGGAGGATTTTTAGTAATGTCTGGTAAAAATTATTATGACGTAACCGAATGGAATGTTGGCAATCCTTATGAGGACATAGGGGAGGTTATCAACAGCATTTTGGCAGACATCAAAAAAAGACAAGTGGATTCCGATTCAGGAGAAGGTGGAAAACCGGGGGCAGTCATCTATATCCCATCAGGGGACTATCATCTTCGGACTCAGGTAGTGATCGATATAAGCTATTTGAAAATCATGGGTTCCGGACATGGCTTTGTATCTTCCAGCATCCGTTATAATCTTCCGAAGGATGAATGGGCCAATCTGCGTGAGGTGTGGCCGGGAGGCAGCCGTATTCTTGTAGATTTGACTCCGGATCCCGAAAAAGAATCTGCAGGAGCAGCATTTTATATTGAGCGAAGCGGAAGCCCAAGAATCAGTTCCGTGGAATTTGAAAATTTTTGCATTGACGGACTGCATTTTGTAGATGATGGTTCCGGTATAGAGAATCCGGAAAATACATATACAAATGGGAAAACAGGTATCTATATAGCCAGCGCTCAGGATTCATTTCGAATTACCGGTATGGGATTTGTCTATCTGGAGCATGGGATCACGATTTATCATGCAGATGCACTGTCGATTCATGATAATTTTATAGCAGAATGTGGCAATTGTATCGAATTGAGGGGCTGGGGACAGGCTTCTAAAATAACCGATAATCTGATGGGAGCAGGCTATAAAGGATATTCCATTTTTGCACAGAATTTTGGAGGACTTTTGATCTCGGCAAATAATATTTTCCCGCGAGGTACAAGCAGTGTGCATTTTGATACTGTGGCACGGTCTATTATTACAGGCAACCGATTCCATTCGTTTTACCCGGGAATGCTTGTATTTGAAGGGAACTGTTCGGAAAATATGGTTTCTTCCAATCATTTCCTGCGGGATAATGAACCCTGGGCACCGTTACTTGGATATGATAACGGATTGGATGATTTGTATGGTCTCTTCCATATAAATGGAAATAACAATTCCATCATTGCCAATCATATTTCGGAAACAATATCTACTGGAACTATCAAGCCAACCGGTGCGAAGCCTGTAATCATACATGTTGTTTCCGGAGAAGGAAATTATATTTCGAATAATCATATTGTTGCCACTACGGAAGCGGCGGGGACGCAGACAGAAGCATCTGATTCCTGCTTTTCTGCACAGGTGAATGCCCTGACCAGTACGGATAAACGTATAGCTCTTGATGTGACAACGGTATTGGTGGAAAAAGAATCTGTTCAAAATACAATCCTCGATTCCGGAAGCGATAAGCAGGTTGTTTTGGATAGGCAGGCGAATGCATTCCGGGCAACGCCGATGGCAGGTATCAATGCTGCCGTTGAATAGACAGGAATCGTTTCTTTTATTGTTAACTAAACGACATTGGGCCTGTCCCTTGTCCGCTCCGCCTGTTTACGATATTCTCTGGGTGTTGTACCATAGAGAAAACGGAATTGCTGAATAAAATAGCTGGGACTTTCAAAACCTACTTGCATACATATTTCCAGTATGCTGTCTCCGGTTTCTAAAAGCAGCCGTTTTGCCTGGCCAAGCCGATATTCTTTCAGATATTCCATGGGAGTCTTTCCAGCGGCATTCTTGAAAAAGCGACAGAAATATTGAGCATTCATGTTCAGGCATTGGGCCAGATCATTTAATGTAATCTGAAAGGCATAATTCTTATGAATAAAAGAAATTGCCTTTTTGATTTTTATTTTTTTTTGATCCGTAGAGGAAAAGGACGGATTGGAAGTTATCAGCAAATTATGCCGGATACACAGAAAAATTATCTGATAAATGTAAGCTTTTATTTCAAGATACCAACCTGATTCTTTTTTGCGGTAGCTTTCCAGAAGCCTGAGAAATAATTTTGCCAGTTCCGTATGTGCAGGATCTGATAAATCCGTGTGTCGGAGAAAAATATTTTGATGATTCAGCAGAGGTCGGATGTAGTGTGACTCACATAAATCTTCATAACTAAAGGACAAAATTTCAGGTGAAAAAACAAGAGCATGATGAATGGACGGAATATTGTCATAAGCTTCCAGGCGGTGAAGTTCCTGACTGTTGATAAAGAAAAAGTCTCCTTCTTCGGCTATTGTCTGCTTCCCATCGACAGTTAAAATCAGGGATCCTTTTTCCACATAGATCCATTCCCATTCATCATGCCAATGGTAGGGAATAGAAATCGTCCCCAAAAGATCATATTGCTGATAGATGTGAAGAGGAATTTCAGAAGTGCCATGGATTGTAAAATCTTTTATTGCTTTCTGAGGATTCATGTAACAGGTGTCCTTTCTGAAAAAGTAATAGTCTACTTTGGTAATAGCAGTAAAGTCAATATTCTTATATAAAAGGTGAGTATAAGGATAGATTTCCTATTAATAAAAAAATATACTTATATCAGTATATTAAATGAGCTGCATAGAAAAAACAAGAGAAAATGTGTGGCTGCACGATTATAGGAGGCAAAAGTTAATGGAAAAGAAATGGTGGCACAATCAGGTGGTATATCAGATATACCCAAGGAGTTTTTTTGACAGCAATGGAGACGGGATCGGAGATTTGGAAGGCATCACTCAAAAGCTGGATTATTTGGAAAAGCTGGGGGTAGGTCTGGTCTGGCTTTGTCCGGTTTATAAATCTCCGAATGATGATAATGGTTACGATATCAGTGATTATTATGATATTATGGATGAGTTCGGGACGATGGAAGATATGGATCGTTTGCTTGAAGAGTGCGAAAAGAGAAATATTGGTGTGATGATGGATCTGGTGCTGAATCACAGTTCAGATGAACACAAGTGGTTTTTGGAATCAAAATCTTCCAAAGAAAGTCCTTATCGTGATTATTACATATGGGCAGATCTGGTGAACGGAAAAGAGCCTACGGATGCAGGTGCTTTTTTTGGAGGAAGCGTATGGGAGTATGATGAAACAACAGAACAGTATTATCTTCATTCTTTCAGTAAAAAGCAGCCGGATTTGAATTGGAAGAATCCCAAATTGCGAAATAGTCTGTATGAGATGGTGAATTATTGGATTGATAAAGGAATTAAAGGATTTCGTCTGGATGCCATTGATTATATCAGTAAAGATGAAAATTATGCAAAAGATTTGAAAACTCCCAGAATACATGAGTTGCTTCATGAATTGAACCGCAATACATTCGGTAAAGCGGGACTGGTTTCTGTGGGGGAAACGGGAGATGCCACGGCAAAGAGTGCTGCTGTTTATTCGGCACCTGAGAGGGAAGAACTGGATATGGTGTTCCAGTTTGAAATCATGGGGCTTGATAATGCCCGAACTGGTGACTGGTCTGAAAAATCGTATACCTTGTCGGATATCCGTGATATTATGACGAAATGGCAGACAAATCTGAATGATAAGGGATGGAACAGTTTGTTTTGGGATAATCATGATTATCCCCGTATGATTTCACGCTATGGTGATGACCGGAAGCAATACAGAGAACCTTGTGCAAAAATGATGGCTGCGCTGTTTTATTGTATGAAAGGTATTCCTTATATCTATCAAGGCGAAGAAATAGGAATGACTAATGTAAAGTTTGATTCTATCAATGATTATCGGGATATTGAGACGTGGAATTTTTATAATCGGATGAAAGCCGAAGGGATGGCAGAGGATGAGATTATGAGAAGGATTCATCGCTGCAGTCGAGACAATGCCCGTACACCTATGCAGTGGGATGATACGATTCATGGAGGATTTACTACAGCAGTCCCCTGGATTAAGGAAAATGAGAATTATAAGACAATAAATGTAAAAGAAAATCTGGAGAATCCGAATTCTATCTTTTATTTTTATCAGAAACTGATACAACTGAGAAAAGAAGAGGAGATACTGGTGTACGGTTCCTATGAACTGCTTCTTCCGAATCACCTGCAGGTGTATGCTTACAGTAGAAAGTGGAAAGGTGAGGAGTGGAGAATTATCTGTAATTTCAGTGACAGTTCTTGCTGGATTACGGATTTGACGGAGGGCATGGAGAAAGTTCTTGGAAATTATACAGGAGTTTTTAAGGAGAATGACCAATTGATTCTTCGGGCTTATGAGACGATAATTGTCAAAAAATAGTCAACGGGGACAGATTCCGTGACTCTGGGAGTCGCAGAACCTGTCCCCTGTCCGTTCCCTGTCCGTTTTTGTCACTTCTTCTCCGGCAGCTGTGCCAGAATAATAGCTGCAAACATAAGAACACATCCACCCAATTCCCGAACAGTCAGTTTCTGTCCTAAAATTGCCCAGCCTGCCAGAACGGAAATACAGGATTCCATACTGAGGATCAGCGAAGCCACAGTAGGATTCATATTTTTCTGCCCTACGATCTGCAGCGTGTAGGCGACACCGCAGGAAAGCACTCCGGCGTACAGGATCGGAGCCCAGGCCAGAAGAATGTCAGCCAGCCTGGGTGTTTCGAAAAGAAAAGCAGGTATTCCGGATAAAATACCGCAGACGAAAAACTGGATGCAGGACATTTTCACTCCATCGACCAGGGGTGAAAAGTGGTCAATTACCAGAATATGAAAAGAAAACAAAACGGCACAGACCATAACAAGAAGATCTCCTTTGCCCACGCCGAAACCGTCCGTCATACACAGAAGATACAGACCAATCAGAGCCAGAACTACTGCCGCCCAGATAGTGGAGCGGCATTTCTTTTTGAAAACTAAAAGACCGAGAATCGGGACAATAACGATATAGCAGGCAGTGATAAATCCCGCTCTTCCCACGGTAGTGTATTTGATTCCCATTTGCTGGAAATTACTTGCCAGACAGAGAAGAATACCGCAGCAGATACCGCCGATTGCCAGTATTTTATGGGAATGTTTCTTTTCCTCAGGGGACGTGAAATGATTCTTCGGCGGATTCATTTTATTCAAAAGAAAAATACAGGGGATCAGAACCAGACCGCCGATCATGCTGCGGACCATATTAAAAGTAAATGGGCCTACATGATCCATTCCTACACTTTGTGCCACAAAAGCAACACCCCAGATTGTTGCAGTGAGAAGCAGAAGAAGGGAATTCTTCAGTTGTACTTTTTGCATGATAAACTCCTTTCGTAAAAAACAAACCTGTAGTTGAGAATATCATGAAAGCGAAAAGAAGTAAATACAAATTGACGGTGCGAGTATACAAGTTGTAAAATATTGTTACAGTTTATATGTTGCTATTCCGTGAGATGTTTTCGTGTTTATAACACGAAAATTCCGATGAGAAATTTGTATACGCAGGCAGTTACAGCAGGGGATGTGATGGTTGAGGCGTACGGAATGAGGATATTTGACGAGTGATGGAAAAGGAGAATGTTATGGACAGATTATTATACGGGGTTGCCTATTATGATGAATATATGCCATACGACCGTCTGGATAAAGATGTGGAAATGATGAAAGCGGCAGGGATCAATGTGGTAAGAATTGCGGAGTCTACCTGGAGTACCTGTGAACCCCAGGAGGGAGTATTTGATTTCAGCCATGTGACGAGGGTACTGGATGCCATGGAGGAAGCCGGAATTTCCGTGATTATCGGAACTCCTACGTATGCAATTCCTACCTGGATGGTCAAATCTCATCCGGATGTTCTGGCAACGACCAAAAATGGACCGGGAATCTACGGGGCAAGACAGATTATGGATATTACCCATCCGGTGTATCGGTATTACGGAGAGCGGGTGATCCGAAAGCTGATGGAAGTATCTGCCCACAGAAAATGCGTTATAGGTTTCCAGCTGGACAATGAGACAAAATATTACGATACTGCAGGCAGGAATGTACAGGAGCAGTTTGTAAAATATCTGAGAGAAAAGTTCCATGATGACCTGGATGCTTTGAATGAGGAGTTTGGTCTGGATTACTGGAGTAACCGGATCAATGCATGGGAAGATTTTCCGGATGTGAGGGGAACGATCAACGGCAGTCTGGGGGCAGAATTTGAAAAATTCCAGAGGACACTGGTGGATGATTATCTGAACTGGCAGGCACAGATTGTGCGGGAGTATGCCAGAGAGGATCAGTTTATCACACACAATTTTGATTTTGACTGGAGAGGTTATTCCTTTGGTGTACAGCCAAAAGTGAATCATTATCATGCGGCGGAGGCATTGACAGTGGCAGGCGTGGATATTTATCATCCTACGCAGGACGAACTGACGGGAGCCGAGATTTCCTTTGGCGGAGACAGTACCCGTTCCCTGAAACGGGACAACTATTTTGTTTTGGAGACAGAGGCACAGGGATTCCCCTGTTGGGTACCGTATGACGGACAGCTTCGTCTCCAGGCGTACAGTCATGTGGCATCCGGAGCCAATATGGTGGAATACTGGCACTGGCATTCCATCCACAATTCTTTTGAGACCTACTGGAAAGGACTGCTGAGTCATGATTTTAAGGAAAATGATACCTATCGTGCGGCAAAAGTGATCGGAAATGAATTTGCCCGGATCGGCGGCCATCTGGTGAATCTGAAAAAGAAAAATAAGGTGGCAATGCTGGTAAGCAATGAGGCCCTGACGGCGCTGGACTGGTTCCCGATTGACAGTACAGGAGGGTTCAGCGGTGAGGTGAAATATAATGATGCGGTCCGTTATGTGTATGATCAGCTGTACCGGTTGAATGTAGAATGTGATTTCCTGTGGCCGGAATCGGAAAATCTGGAAGACTATGAACTTCTGGTGGTACCTGCTCTGTATGCGGCACCGGAGGAATTGCTGACCCGGATTGACAGATATGTGAAAAACGGTGGTCATCTGTTTACCACTTTTAAAACAGCATTTGCCAACGAAAATGTAAAAGTATATGCGGACTGCCAGCCTCATGGAATAGACAGGTGTCTTGGCATTTCCTACAGTCATTTCACATTTCCGAAAAATGTGAAGCTGGCGTCGGAACGTTATCACTGTCAGGAAAACGAGATAAAGACATTCATGGAACTGATCAATCCGGATACTGCTGAAGTTCTGGCGTCTTATGATCATTACAACTGGAAACGATATGCGGCGGTTACCAGAAATCATTATGGTGAAGGAAGCGCCACTTACCTGGGATGCTGGACAAGCGCCACTATGCTGCGAGAAATTCTATCGGATGTGTTAAAAGAAGCGGGTTTATGGACAGAAGGTCAGGAAGTAAAGTTTCCTGTAATCATCAAAAAGGGTGTCAATGATTTTGAAAAAGAAGTAGTTTACTATCTGAATTATTCGCCGGAAGTTCAGTCTGTAAAATATACAGGTAATAATGGTACAGAACTTTTGACGGAAGAAAAGATAAGCACAGGCGATATGTTGGAAATCGAACCGTGGAATCTGAAAATCATTGAAAGATAAGGGGGTATCGGAAAATGGCAGCACTTTTTCATGCGATTCACCATGTGGCGATTATTGCATCTGATTATGAAAAATCCAGACATTTCTATGTGGATCTTCTGGGATTTGAAATTGTGAGAGAAAACTACAGAGAGAGAAGAGGAGATTACAAGCTGGATCTGAAACTGGGGGACTGTGAACTGGAACTTTTCGGGATACCGGGAAGCCCTGCACGCCCCAATTATCCCGAAGCCTGCGGGCTTCGTCATCTTGCATTCCGTGTTGAGTGCATCGAAGATACCATTGCGCAGCTGAATGCTTTGGGAATCGAGACAGAACCTGTGCGGTGGGATGATTATACACATAAGAAGATGACATTCTTTAAAGATCCCGATGGACTGCCGCTGGAACTGCATGAGTAGTAGATGAATGTTCGATATTAATTGCAAAACAACTTCCCATATCAATAAGGTTTAAAACCAGTTTTGATGTGGGAAGTTTTGATCAGTTAAATGGAAATGCTAATATTCACTGCCGGATATAGATCCCCTGTGATTCTATAAAATCATCCAGATCCTGCAGTGCGTCCTGTGCCCATGTCTCAGACAAAACGTGTTCGCCGGTGGATTCGGGAGTATCAGATGTCTGTTTTTTCGGTTCTTCCGAAGTGGAAATCGTAGTCTTTTTTTCTTCCATATACATACCTCCTATGCATAAATAAAAAGAAGCCCACTACGACACGGTGGACTTCGTTGTCTTCCTGGTTAAATTATAATAAAAAATGAAAAGCAGGTCAAGAAAAAGTATTAATTCATATACTATAAATATTCCTCCACACATTCCTTGCACCGGGGATTCAGACTGCACATAAAGTGCAGCAGGGTGTCCGGCACGCGGGTGCAGGTAGCTTTTTTATAAGTCAGTGTATGAGTGGCTTCCCGATGATTTTTCGGACAGGAAGCCACTTCTTCTTTTATGTATTCCATAAGATTTTCCTTTTTCATCATGAATTGTTCAGATGTTACTGTTTGGGTTTGGAGAAGGTTTTTCTGTACTCTCTCGGTGACATTCCCGTACCTTTTTTAAAAGTCTGTGAAAAGTAATTTTGAGAAGAAAATCCGGAAGCTTCCGCAATCTGGGTGACTGAGTAATCTGTAGTTTCCAGAAGATGTTTGCTGTGTTCCACCCGAAGCTTCAGAAGGTAATTGATCGGGGAAATGCCATAGGCACCGGAAAACTGGTGGGAAAAATAAAACTTATCCCAATGGGTAACTTCCGCCAGGGAATCCAAAGTGATAGATTCGCGAAAATGATTTTTAATATAAGATTTTGCTTTTTCACATTCATAAGGAATCGGATTGGGGGCAGAAGCTGTAAAATCCTGTCCTGTGATTCGCTGTACTTGCAGCAGAAGTATAGATAGATAATGCTGACATATTTCTTCATGAAAATGTTTCTGTTGTTCCAGTTCGGTTAAAATGGTGTACAGAAGAGGCAGAATCTCCTCCCGGTGTGAAGCCAGCTGGAAAACCTGAAAAGGAAGGAATTCCTTTTCTTTTCCAAAATGAAACTGCAGATTGTCAATGCCCAGGACGATGTAGTTCATCTGTTTTTCGGCAGAAGAACGTTCTGTGTGGCGGATCTTGGGGTTGACTAGGACCATCTGATCTTTTTTGATGGAACGGCTTTCCTCATCCGTGCAGAACAGACCCTCTCCTTCGGTTACATAAAAAAGCTCCGTGCACTCGTGGGAATGAAGCACGCTGCTCCAGTCTTTTCCGAAAGAAGAGGAAGAGACATAGCGAAGTTGTTGCTTGTCGGAGTGATCTGTGGAAAGATCAGTAAAAGAATAAGAAAGATTAGCCATGAATAAGTCCTCCTGTTTCGCTGTTGGCTCAAAAGAAATTACTTCGTATTCTCGAAAATCTTATTTTTATTATAGCGTGATAAAACCTGATTTTCAAGTTTTGGGAAGATGGAAAAATATTCAGAGAAAAAAGATATACCTGCGTATCTGCCGGAATTGTAGTATAGAAAAGCAAGATATATAATATTCGAAACAAGAGTAGCGTAGAAATCACAGAGCTTTTTTCATATAATGAATTTGATCACAGAAAAACGATTCGTGATCATTTTGACACCATGATGCTTGTGGATTTCTTCGCGTTTCACGCTCCCTGGCATCATAATCAGTATGGTATAAAGTAAAAGGAGAAGGCTATGAGCAAAGAATGTACAAGGGGAAGAGTAACGATTCCGACAGATGTGGATGTAGTGCCGGAAACACTGGAATTGGTTGAACGCTGGGGGGCGGATGCGATTCGTGACTGTGACGGAACAGATTATCCGGAAGAACTGAAAAAAGTGGATGCAAAAGTATATGCTACGTATTACACTACCAGAAAAGATAATGCATGGGCGAAAGCAAACCCGGATGAGATTCAGCAGATGTATATTATGACTTCGATTCATACGGCGACAGGCGGAGAATTGTCCATTCACCTGATGGATCATCTGTATCCGGATATGCTGAAGGTAAATTCTCATGATGATATCAGAAGATGGTGGGAAGTAATTGATCGTACTACAGGAAAGGTAGTTCCGGTTACCGAGTGGGATTACAGTGAAGAGACAGGGGATGTGACCATCAAACCGGCAAAAGCATTCCATGATTATACGGTTAGCTTTCTGGCCTATATCATGTGGGATCCGGTACATATGTACAATGCGGTCACCAATGACTGGCAGGGCGTGGAAAAACAGATTACGTTTGATGTACGTCAGCCAAAAACCAAAGAGTTTTCCAAAAAACGTCTGAGAAAATTCCTCGAAACCCATCCTTATGTGGATGTAGTGAGATTTACCACATTCTTCCATCAGTTTACACTGATTTTCGATGAGCTGGCGAGAGAAAAATATGTAGACTGGTATGGATATTCTGCATCTGTCAGCCCGTATATTCTGGAACAGTTTGAGAAAGAAGTGGGATATAAGTTCCGTCCGGAATTTATCATTGACCAGGGATATATGAACAACATGTACCGGATTCCGTCAAAAGAATTTATGGATTTCACAGCTTTCCAGAGAAGAGAAGTGACAAAACTTGCCAAAGAGTTTGTGGATATTGTTCATGAGTATGGAAAAGAAGCTATGATGTTCCTGGGGGATCATTGGATCGGAATGGAACCGTTCATGGATGAATTTAGGTCTGTTGGGCTGGATGCGGTAGTTGGTTCTGTTGGAAATGGTGCTACGCTGCGTCTGATCAGTGATATTCCGGGTGTAAAATACACAGAGGGGCGTTTCCTTCCTTATTTCTTCCCGGATACTTTCTATGAGGGCGGCGACCCGGTAAAAGAAGCAAAGGTGAACTGGGTGACGGCACGTCGTGCGATTTTAAGAAAACCGATCGACCGGATCGGTTACGGCGGATATCTGAAACTGGCTGTACAGTTCCCGGAATTCGTCGATTACGTGGAAAGTGTATGTCAGGAATTCAGAACCTTGTATGAAAATATCAAAGGAACTACTCCGTATTGTGTGAAGACAGTAGCTGTACTGAACTGCTGGGGAAAAATGCGTGCGTGGGGCAATCATATGGTACATCATGCGATTTATCACAAACAGAATTATTCCTATGCAGGAATTATGGAGACATTGAGCGGTGCTCCGTTTGATGTAAGATTTATCACCTTTGATGACATCAGAAATAACCCGGATCTTCTGAAAGAGATCGATGTGATCCTGAATGTGGGCGATGCAGATACCGCATACACCGGAGGAGAAAACTGGATCGATGAAGCTATTGTGTCCGCAATCAATGAATTTGTCTACAATGGCGGTGGTTTTATCGGTATCGGTGAACCGGCAGCTCATCAGTGGCAGGGCAAATTTATCCAGCTTCGCAGTGTTCTTGGGGTAGAACGTGAAAATGGATTTGATCTGAACAAAGACAAATACAACTGGGAAGAGCATGATCACTTCATTATCGAGGATTGTAAGGGGGATGTGGATTTCGGTGAAGGCAAGAAGAATATTTATGCGATGCCGGAAACAACCATTATCAAACAGTCAGAAAAAGAAGTACAGATGGCAGTCAATGAATTTGGAAATGGCCGTGGCGTTTATATCAGCGGACTTCCGTACAGCTTTGAAAACAGCCGTGTACTCTACCGTGCAATCATGTGGGCCTCTCATGATGAAGAGAACCTGCACAAGTGGTTCAGCACCAATTATAATGTAGAAGTACATGCCTATGTGAAAAATGGCAAGTACTGCATTGTAAATAATACTTACGAACCACAGAAAACCACCGTATACAAAGGTGACGGCACCAGCTTTGATCTGGAACTGGATGCCAATGAGATTATCTGGAAAGAGATCTAAAAAAATATATTTTCTTATAAAAATGCCGATGTGGGATATGTTTCCTGCATCGGCATCTTTTTTAATGTTAAACGCTATAATAAAATGGTTGACAATCCATGACGCTTTGTTATAATAATGTCAACTAAAATGAGGAATAGGTTAACAAATGAATAAGACAACAAATTTAATTCTCTGCAGTCTGTTCACTGCGCTGATTGCTGTAGGAGCGTTTATCAAAATTCCGGTTCCGGTGGTTCCGTTTACGTTGCAGTTTTTGTTTACCACGCTGGCAGGATTGCTTCTGGGTTCCCGAAAAGGGGCGATTTCTGTTGTTGCTTATATGATACTGGGATTGACGGGACTTCCAATTTTTTCGGAGGGAGGCGGATTTTGGTATGTTATAAAACCCAGCTTCGGCTATATCATCGGTTTTTGCATTGGAACGTATGTGACTGGTCTGATCGCCGAGCGGATGAAAGAAAAAACGGTTCCCCGTTATATGCTTGCAAATTTTATCGGTTTGCTGATCGTCTATGCTGTGGGTATGATTTATTACTACATAATCTGCAACTATGTGATCGATACACCGATTGCCCTCGGGCCGCTGTTTTTATACTGTTTTGTTCTGGCAGTTCCGGGAGATATCTGTCTGTGCATACTGGCAGCAGCTCTGGTAAAAAGAGTAAAACCGATCTTGAATCATCAGCTGCAGCAAGGGTAAAAAAGACCGCAAGGGTCAGAAGAAGTTTAATGATCGGAAGGAGAAAAAACATGAATGCATTAGAATTGGCACAGGAAATTGTAGACGGCAGAAGAATTACGAGGGAAGATGATTTGTCTTTCTTTTTGAACTGTGATCTGAAAGAGCTTTGTGAAGGGGCTGACCGTATTCGGGCTTATTTTATAGGAGATAAAGTGGATCTTTGTTCTATCATCAACGGCCGCAGCGGCCGCTGTCCGGAGGATTGTAAGTATTGTGCACAGTCCGCTCACAATCACACGAATTGTGAAGTTTATGATTTTCTGCCGGAAGAAAAAATAGTGGAAGCCTGTAAGATGAATGAGAGCGAGGGAGTGGATCGCTTCTCTATTGTAACAGCCGGCAGAGCCTTGACCGGAACGGAATTTGAGAAAGCGATTCATGCGTTTGAGACAATGCATCAGGAATGTAAGATTGATCTGTGTGCTTCTATGGGATTCCTGAATGAAGAGCAGCTGCATCGTCTCCATGAAGCCGGTGTAACCAGTTATCATCACAACATTGAAACCTCCAGACGGAATTTCCCAAATATCTGCACTACTCATACCTATGACCAGAAGATTGAAACACTGAAAAAAGTGAAAGCGGAAGGAATGTGTGCCTGTTCGGGTGGTATTATTGGTATGGGAGAGACCTGGGAGGATCGTCTGGACATGGCAGTCAGTCTGGCGGAACTGGGGATTGACTCTATTCCCATCAATGCATTGATGCCGATCAAAGGAACACCGCTGGAAAATCTTCCACAGCTGACCGAGAAAGAAATTCTGAGGACGATTGCCTTTTTCCGTTATATCAATCCTGCAGCGAATATTCGTCTGGCAGCAGGAAGAGCACTTCTGACCAATGACGGCGAAATCGCATTTCAGTCCGGTGCATCGGCAACCATCACCGGCAACATGCTGACGACCGCCGCCTGTGCTACGATTCGAAGTGACAGACAGATGTTGGAAAACCTGCATAGGGATGTGATACCGGATTATTGGAAGGAGAAGTAAGATGAGCCGCGCATTATTTATTACAGGAACAGGAACTGATATCGGAAAAACGTACGTGACCGGTCTGATGGTAAAAAAACTTGCTGCGAACGGAAAAAATCCCGGCTACTATAAAGCAGCTATGAGTGGAAATGAACGCCGTCAGGACGGAAGTCTGATTCCGGGAGATGCTTTGTTTGTGCAGCAGTGTTCCGGTATCGCACAACCATTGGAAGAAATGTGCCCTTATGTGTATGAAAATGCATATTCTCCTCATCTGGCATCCCGGATTGAAGGAAATCCGGTGATGATGAATGTGGTAAAACAGGGCTTTAGTTCCGTCATGGAAAAATATGATTATGTTACAGTAGAAGGCAGCGGCGGTATATTGTGTCCGATCTGCTTTGATGAGGAAAAAATACAGTTGGAGGATATTGTAAAAGAGCTGAATCTATCTTCCATCATCATTGCGGATGCAGGACTGGGAACTATTAACAGTGTGGTTTTAACAGTCGAATATATGAAAGCAAAACACATGGAGGTAAAAGGTGTCATTTTTAATCATTTTCATCCCGGCAATGTTATGGAAGAGGACAACATCTTTATGTGTGAATATATGACAGGTCTTCCCACACTTGCAAAAGTGGAAGACGGAGCTGAAGAACTGGATATTGATATGGATGTGTTAGTGTCGCTTTATGAAGAGGAGAAAGTAGTATGATCTGGTATCCCTATGAACAGATGAAAACGATGAAAGAACCCTATAAAATTATAGATGCGGAAGGTGTATATCTTTATACGGAGGATCAGAAACTGATTGATTCTGTGTCGTCCTGGTGGTGTATGATTCACGGCTATAAGCATCCGGAGCTTACTGCTGCCATCAAAGAACAGGCGGATCGTTTCTGTCATGTCATGTTGGGAGGGCTGACCCATGAACCGGTACAGAAGCTTTCTCAAAAACTGCAGGAATATCTTCCCGGTGATCTGGATTATTGCTTCTTTTCAGATTCCGGCAGTGTGGCGGTAGAAGTTTCATTGAAAATGGCACTGCAGTACAATACCAATATGGGCAGGAAGCGTCCAATGGTTCTGGCACTGGAGCATGCCTATCATGGAGATACTTTCAAAGCAATGGAAGTGGGAGATGATGAGGATTATCATTTTGCTTTTGATGAGAAGAAAGATGTTGTGCATATTCCCACAGAGATTCCGGCGCTTGAGGAAGCTTTCGAGAAGTATCATGACAAACTGAACTGCTTTATCGTGGAGCCTCTTTTGCAGGGCGCAGGCGGTATGCGGATGTATGATATTTCTTTTCTGGAGCGGACAAGACAGCTGTGTGATCAGTATGATGTACTGCTGATTTTTGATGAGGTTGCTACCGGATTTGGGCGTACGGGAAATCGTTTCGTTGCAGATCTGGTTCTGCCGGACATCCTGGTGCTGGGGAAAGCCCTGACAGGAGGCTACATCGGTCATGCGGTGACGGTTGCGAATCATAAGGTTTTTCAGGCATTTTACAGTGATGATGAACGTCATGCTCTGATGCATGGGCCTACCTTTATGGGAAATGCACTGGCCTGTGCGGTGGCGTTGAAAGGAATCGAGATTTTTGAGCGGGAAGACTATATGAGCAAAATCAGGCGCATTGAAGAAATATCACATCGTGAGATGGATGGTTTTTCCCATCCCCTTATCAGAGAAGTGCGCATTATGGGAGGCTGCACCTGCGTTGAAGTTTATGATCCGGACACACTGGAAGGGTTTCAGAAGTTTGCCTATGAGAGAGGTGTCTTTAGCCGGCCTTTCCTGAAGTATATGTATTCGATGGTTCCCTACATTATAAAAGAAGAAGAATTGGTAAAGGTTTTTGATACCATGAAGGCATGGTTTTCTGAAAAATAAAATCGCAAGAAAAAGGAGATACGTATGGATTAGAAGATGCGAAATCTCCTTTTTGTTTTGGAAAAACATCCCCTTTTATATTGACAAAAATATAGCAAAGTGCTATGATTATCACAAAAAGATAACCAAAACATACTCAAAAATTAAGAAGGGATGGTGATACAATGGCACTGGTAGCAATGAAACAGTTACTTGCTCAGGCAGCCAGAGAAAACCGTGGATGCGGAGCTTTCAGTGTGGGTAATATGGAGATGGTTCGTGGTGCAGTTCAGGCAGCAGAAGAATTGAATACACCGATTATTCTTCAGATCGCAGAGGTACGTCTTCCGAATTCACCGCTGGAACTGATGGGACCGATGATGATTCAGGCTGCAAAAGAGGCATCTGTGGATATCGCGGTGCATCTGGATCATGGTCTTACCATGGAGACGGTAAAAAAAGCACTGGAACTGGGATTTACTTCCGTTATGTTTGATGGTTCCAGAAAACCGTTTGAAGAAAATATTTCCTGCACACGTGAAGTTGTAGAGCTGGCAAAACAGTACGGTGCTACTGTGGAGGCTGAGCTGGGACTGGTAGGCGGAAGCGAGGACGGGAAAAGTGATCATGGAATCCGCTGTACAGATCCGGAAGATGCAGTCGTGTTCTGCGAAAAAACCGGTGTGGATGCACTGGCAGTAGCAATCGGCAATGCGCATGGGGATTATCCGGTAGCTCCGCAGCTTGCTTTCGATGTACTGGAGGAGATCCATAACAGAGTGGATATTCCATTGGTACTTCATGGAGGAAGCGGTATTACAGATAAAGATTTCCAGAGAGCGATTTCTCTTGGTATTCGTAAAGTAAATATTGCTACAGCAAGCTTTAACTCTCTGACAAAAAAAGCAGAAGAGTACATGGCACAGGAAGGAAAACACAATTTCTTTGATCTGAACGAGGCCATGACACAGGGTGTATACGAAAATGTAAAACGACACATTCAGGTATTCAACACACCATACATACCGGAATAATATTCCGTTAAAATAAAAAGATAAAGGAGAAGAACAATGTTAAACAAAGAAAAAGTAAAATTAGGTATTGCTCCTATCGCATGGACAAATGATGATATGCCGGATCTGGGAAAAGAAAACACCTTTGAGCAGTGTGTAAGTGAGATGGCATTGGCAGGATTTACAGGTTCCGAAGTAGGAAATAAATATCCGAAAGATCCGGAAGTTCTGAAAAAAGCTCTGGAGCTTCGTGGCGTTGAAATCTGTAATCAGTGGTTTTCTTCTTTCCTGCTTACAAAACCATTTGAAGAAGTGGAAGCAGAATTCCGTGCACAGCTGTCTTTCCTGAAAGCAATGGGATCCAAGATCATTGGTGCTTCCGAGCAGAGCTACAGTGTACAGGGACAGATGGAGACACCTGTATTCGGACATAAATATGTGATGAATGAGGAAGAATGGAATACACTTTGCGCAGGTCTGAATAAGCTGGGTAAAATTGCAAAAGAAGAGTATGACATCAGCCTGACTTTCCATCATCATATGGGAACTGTAGTACAGACAGCGGAAGAAACAGAACATCTGATGGAAGGAACCGATCCGGAATACGTAAGCCTGCTGTTTGACAGTGGTCATTTCGCATACTGCGGAGAGGACCCGGTTGCTATGGTTACCAAGTATGTAAACAGAATCAAACATGTTCATCTGAAGGATATCCGTCCGGATGTAGTTGCCAAAGTAAAAGCAGAAGATATGAGCTTCCTGGCAGGCGTTCGTGCAGGTGCATTCACCATTCCGGGAGACGGATGTGTAGATTTCAAATCTATCTTTAAAGTTCTTGAAGATGCTGATTATGAAGGATATATGGTAGTGGAAGCTGAGCAGGATCCTGCAAAGGCTAATCCGCTGGAATATGCAATCCGTGCGAGAAAATTCATCGCTGAAAATACAGGATTATAAAAAATAAAAACACTCCGGGATCATTGCCGTTGCCTTTGGGTTTGACGGCAGTGAGAATCCATCCCGGAGTAATATTGAAACATTCAAAAAATGGCAGCAATACAACGAGGAGGAATGAAAAAATGGCAAGAGAATTTATTATGCCGGGCAGAATTGTGACTGGTGAAAACGCATTACAGTTGGCAGAATCTAATCTGAAGGAGCTGGGAAAGAAAGCACTTCTGGTGACGGATGAGGTAATGGTAAAACTCGGAAATGCCGCACATGTGGAGGAAGCTCTGAAAAATCAGGGAATTGAGTATGTGATCTACGATGGTATTTTTGGTGAGCCCACAGACAAAATGATTTATAAAGGGCTGGAGATTTATCAGTCTGAAAATTGTGATTTTCTGATCGCTCTGGGTGGAGGAAGCCCGATTGATTCCATGAAAGCGATCGGTGCAATGGCAGCAAACGGAGGAAAGATTTCCGATTATATGGGAAAAACGTTTGAAAAAGCTACTCCGCCGCTGGTTGCCATCCCGACAACTGCAGGAACAGGATCGGAAGCTACTCAGTTCACGATCATCACAGATACGGAAAATGATGTGAAGATGCTTTTGAAAGGTGCGGTTCTGATGCCGGATCTGGCGATCATTGATCCAAGATTTACGATGACAGCACCGCCAAAGATCACAGCAGCTACCGGTCTGGATGCACTGACCCACGCAATTGAGGCATTTACATCCAAAAAAGCACAGAGTCTGTCCGATACCTTTGCAATTTCCGCAGTAAAGCGTATTTTCAAATATCTGCCGAGAGCATATAAAAACGGTTCCGATGTGAAAGCCAGAGACCGTATGGCTGTAGCAGCACTGGAAGCCGGAATTGCATTTAATAACTCTTCCGTTACGATTGTACACGGCATGAGCCGTCCCATCGGCGCACTGTTCCATGTGGCCCACGGACTGTCCAATGCCATGCTTTTGAAAGAATGTTTTACCTTCGTTCTGGAAGATGCCGATCAGGAAGTATATGACCGGTTCGGACATCTGGGAAGAGCGATCCATGTAGCCAGCGCTGAAGATGATAATAAGACTGCAAGTTATAAATTCCTTCAGGCTGTTATCAATCTGTGTAAAGAACTGGATATTCCATCACTGGAAGAATACGGTATCGATAAAGAAAAATTCTTCGAAGAAATTGATAAGATGGCAGCAGATGCTATGGAGAGCGGAAGCCCATCCAATACACGCAAAGAACTGACAGCAGAAGATCTGAAAGAGATTTATAAAAAGCTCTGGTAAATTCAAGTACGCCTCGGCTTATGAATTTCTTATCTTATCTGCCTGATTTCAGAAGAAAAACATCATTTTTTGGGAACGATAAAAGGCGACAAACAGCATATTTATGCTGTTTGTCGCCTTTTTCTAGTCTACCAACTGTCGAAAACGGATAACATTGCAAAACGCTTTGTCAAGCTGGAAATTTGGGAACCGGCAACAGTGCAATGACTACCGTTACAAAGAATACAGAAATAACTATCATTGGGGATGCTCTGGATTCCGGCGGCATCACATGGTACTATACCTATGTGATCAAGAGTGGGCAGGTTTACAGCGGTTATATCATTTCTTCGTATGTCAGTGTGGGAACTTCAGAAAGGACGGCAGATAAGGCAGTGGTGGATGCTTCCAGTCTGAAT
>SFQZ01000187.1 GCA_004562915.1 bacterium | reverse complement strand
CTGCTCTCAGTTGTCTTCGCATATTCTTCATAAATATCAGGATGCTGGATCTTCAGCTTTTCCATCTGCGCTTTTCCGATCTGTGTACGTTTTGTCGGATTATACGTAACCCGGTAACAATTGGTACCATCCTTTAAAATGGCTTTGCATCCAGCTCCTAACTGCTCCACAAAAGGCACACTGATCGCACGCTGCTCCGATTCGATTTCTTTTTTTCTTTTTTCAATTTGGGATTTTTCTTCTGCTAAAGCAAGATATCTTTCAAGATTTTTAGATTCCAGACATGATAATTCGATTTCCGGGATACTAATATCCGCATATCCCACAGATCTCCGGATACTATCTAAAATGAGATCTGTCTTTCCGTTATATGGCGGTTCCACATGTTTTTCAACATATTCCTCCCAGAAGAATGCTTCCTGTTCTATTAGGTCTTCTTCATCCATCAGGTCACGCTCCAGATAACGGAATACAAATTCGTCTTCATTATTCCCATACAGACATGCAATATAAGCTTTCTGCATGTTCATAACCGACAGATAATGTTTGACCTGAAGCACATAATTATCCGGAATTGCATCATCATCCCATTTCTTACTCGCATTATAATTACAGGTCTTACATTCCAGAATTCCGTATGTGCCATCGGAAAATGAAATAAAAAAATCCACATCTGCAAGCATGAACGGATACAATGGATGCCGGAACATTTTTCTTACCGGAAATACCTTCAGCCCTGTCTTTCTGACAAAAATTTCTGCGACAAGATCTTCCAGCCGATGTCCGACTTCCTTTGCAACCCAGTTACTTTCTTCTTCCTCCGGAATAGCAGGCAGGATACCCACCTTGTTGTTATATAGATCCCTGATTGTCGCAAATGGGGAGATTCCCATAATAGCCGCCACATCACTGCCACCAATTCCCTTTTTACGATAATCAAGCCATTCCTCTCTCGTAAGTCCTCTGATATCCACCACAATCTCCTTCTCGCCTTACCATTTGATTGCTCCACCTACATCAAACTCTTTCCAGTCTAAAGCCAATGCACGAGTAATCTGTTCTTCCAGATTAATGATTGCTGCCCCCTGCATTCCTTCACAGGCTGCAAAGAACGATGCTTCGTTCATGGCAAAATAAAGGTCATGTGCCGCGCAGGATCCGTTTCCTTATATCCATCAATTTTGTTATATCTGAAATTGCATCCTGATATCTGGAACAGAGCATTCTTAAATTTGCCAGAAACTGTGTCATATCAGCACCGCCGGTATGCGCCAGTTTAATTGGACTGCCAAGACTGATCGTCCTGCCACTGCTGGAACAAGTCAGCATCGGATACAGATTTGCTCCGCTTACTGCAACATCTGATGTAGTAAGCCTTACAGCGGGTGCAATGATATTATCGCTGATGCCATGATCACTTAAAGCATCCCTGTAAGTATCCAGAAGTTCCTGATTTCCCCCAAGTTCCCACATTGCGGAAACAATGGAATGATCGAACATTCCGGAACCTTCCACGTAACTGTTTCCCGGAAAATTGGTATTCAGAAACTGCATGGTCATCTCAAATACTGCCCGCATATCCAATATGCTGTAATCATGATGATCTCCACCGTGAACTGCAGATACTTTTCCATCTGCAATCTTAATCAGAGCATCCCCTTTCGCTACCTTCAGGCAGTAATTCACTACCTTCGCATAATTTGCTGTTTCCAGTTTTCTAAGCCCGGAACCAGAAATTCCTGCCCGATCCAGAATTGTCCGGATTGCACAGGTACGCACCGGATAGGTCTCACCCTTAATTTTTAAAGCAAGCTGGGTATTATCCTCAGTATCCTCCAGGATCTCTTCCCAATTCTTTCCTACTGTGTCCTTCATTTTACCTGCTTCCTGAATAGCAGGAACCAGCCGCAGTGTTCTTGTAGGCTTACGGATCCAGGAAGATTCTTTTGCTCTCTGTGCTAGAAATTCCAGCATCTCCTTTTGGTCTGCAAACGTCGTCTGATACGCATCTGCAAAAATTTTTGTTTCATTCATGTGTCTTTCCACCTTTCTTAAAATAAAATTTTATCCATAAACAGCTAAAAGCTGGTTCTGGCTGCATCATCTGCCATTAAACAAATAAAAAAAGGAATGAAAAGAGTATTTCTCCATCCATTCCTAAATCTCTGGTATTTTACCTAATAAAACAAAAAGCATCACTACCGCGATACACACCGCATAGTGACACTTTATACAAACATAAACAGCTTATGCCAGACAGGAAGTTTTTCTCTGCCTGTTGATTCCGGGATTCGCACAATCCCAGAACTTCCCTACAAGGGAATGCATAAAAAACAAACTATATCAGTATAGTAGCACAAGATATTGTTTGTGTCAATTCTGTATATACTATATATTGTTTTCTATAATAAAAACAATATGCTCACCCAGGAATTCTTTACATGTCTGTTTTACCTTTCCGTACTGTTCACTGTCTTTCTTAGCAGCTCCTGCACACAATGCAGAAAGGGGACATCCCTCACAGTTGTTCTGCAAGGCTTCCTTAATCCATTCGATTTCCTGTTCTGTTCCGATTACTTTCATCTGACTCACCTCTATTACATCATACCCCGAAATCATACACATAACACATCTTTTTACTGATAACTTTTTAAATAAACGTCTGCAATCCGCCAGATTCTGTGTATATGATCATGTATGTTGTATTATATCCGCAAATTACGGATATAATCAATAATATTATTCTCTTTACTTTTAATACACCTATTTTAATCCGTAATTTCACTTTCGTAAATAGATTAAAATAAAGAAAACGAGGTGAGAAAAAATGGATGAAAAATATATTGCAGACCGAATCACAGAGCTGCGCCTTAGAAAAAATGTATCCGAATATCAAATGAGTCTTGATCTTGGTAAAAATAAAAGTTACATCCAGAATATCAGCTCCGGACGTTCTCTGCCTTCCATGAGCCAGTTTTATGAAATATGCCGTTATTTTGATATTACACCACAGGAGTTCTTTGATGAAAGGATTCATAACTTACCTCTTTATCAAAAAGCAAACGATCTTTTAAAACAGTTGGATGAGGATGATATGATGGCGGTTATATCCATTCTCAAAAGATTAACCTCCAAACATCCCTAATGATTTTTACAGGCTGCCTTTTATGGCAGCTTAATTTTTTTCCAAAATTCTTCCAATCTCCAAAATTTCATGACTATTTCTAAGTAAATGGGCAAGACCCAAGTTGTACCTTGATAATTGCATACACCTCTCAGAAGATTGATATAGGTGCTGCAGATAGTGCCTGCATTTATTGCGTGCCTGCAGCTTTAAGATTACATAGTAACGCCTTCTACGTGGCCTGGAAGGGCATAGGAACTGGATTCTGAGAAGTTTTACAATATAAAAATTGAAATTTACAAGACAGAGAAAGAAACGTATAATAAATGCAAGAGGATCAGTAAGGCTATACGTTTCCAATGCTGTCTTAGAAAGGAGTATACATGACAGCAAAATCTACACATGAATCAGCTGCTATAAAGTCATGTGGATCAGATACCTATTCCGTTCAGGATATTGCCATCATTTTAGGAATAAGCAATAAATCTGCATATAAACTATGCGAACAGAATTTCTTTATTTCCAAACGAATCGGCAGAATTATTCGGATAAATAGACGATCCTTTGAGGACTGGCTAAATAGCAAGTCAAATTAAAGGAGAGGTAACGTATGGCTACAATACTTAAACGTAAGAAAAAATATTCTGTTGTTTATTACTACGAGGATGAGAAAGGAGAAAAAAAACAAAAGTGGGAAACATATAATACCCACGCCGAAGCCAAAAAGAGAAAAATTGAAGTAGAGTCGGAGCAAAACAATGGAACCTTTATTCCACCAAAGGATGTTACAGTTCGCAACTTTCTTTATGATTTCGTAAAAATTTATGGTACGACACACTGGGCTTTATCTACTTATGAATCTAATTGCTCTCTGATTGCAAATTACATTAATCCAATCATTGGCGACGTTCCGATTCAAAGTATCAATCCTAAAGTTGTGGATGAGTATTATCAGACACTTAAAAAAACAAAATCCGTTGTTAAAAGAAACCGAACGCCTAGAAGTGAATATGTAACTCCAGGTGTTATCAATAGCGTACATAAACTTATGCGCTGTGCATTTGATCAAGCTGTGAAATGGGAATTAATTTCCAGAAATCCATTTCCGTTAGCCAATCGTCCAAAAACGACCTATAAGAAAAGAGATATATGGGATGCAGAAATGATTCGAAAAGCACTGGACGGATGCAAGGATCCAAAACTTTATATTGCAATAAATCTTGCATTTGCGTGTTCATTACGTTTGGGAGAAATCATTGGACTACAATGGGATAATGTACATATAAGCGATGCTGATATTGCTGCTGATGATGCCCATGTGATGGTTGTTCAGGAACTTGCCAGAGTATCCAAGGATGCCAGACAATTTCTAGATGAAAAAGATATTATTCAGGTATTTCCATCTATGATGAACGGTACAAGCACAAACCTGGTATTAAAAAAGCCCAAGACAGAATCCAGTATTAGAAAAGTATGGCTTCCAAAAACTCTTGCATATATCTTGAGAAAATGGAAGGAAGAACAGGATGAAGTAAAGTCTTTCTTTGGTGATGAATACTATGACTATGATCTGGTTGTTGCTCTTCCAAACGGCAGACCGAGTGAAAGCAGAGTTATTGAAAAGGAATTTAATAAGCTGAAGGAGAAACTTGAACTTCCAAACGTAGTTTTCCATTCTCTGAGACATTCCAGTACCACATATAAGTTAAAGCTCAATAAAGGCGATATAAAAGCAACTCAAGGTGACACAGGACATGCACAGATTGATATGATTACAGATGTATATGCTCATATCCTGGATGAAGATCGTAAGATTAATGCTCAGAAATTTGAGGAAGCATTTTATTCAAGATGTGATTTAAGATCTGTTCGTCCTCCTGAATATGAGAACAATAATCCAGATTTGACAAATGTAGTTCAGGCACTTCAAAATTCACCGGAACTGACTGCTATGTTGAGCAATCTTATTGCCCAGGCATCCACAAGCTTCAATAAAGATTAGGATATATCCTTATTAGCAGAATATTAGCAAGGAAAATTTATTAGCAACCTATTAGCAAGAGTTCGAATCCTGTTTTAAGTAGTTCGCCCACCAATTAGCAGAATATATACTTTTATGCATATGATAATTTGACGCAAAATAGGATATTATTTTTTCGGTACAAAAGAAAAAGTACCGGAATCCTTGATTTCTCGGTACTTTTAGCGTTCCAGAGGTGACTTGAACACCCGACCCTTCGCTTAGGAGTAGCCCCGATACGACATCGGGAAGTGACATCTAATGCTAAAAAATGCTTGGAAATACAGGGTTTTTCAGCATTTCAAATCCTATCTGAT